>CAXNNM010000058.1:0-6194 GCA_964203735.1 Gaiellales bacterium
CTCTCTGGTCCCGACGCAGAGTTGACGTGGCTCGACACCGCCTTGCCGGCAGAGCCGCGCCTGTCCGACCCGATTGTCAGCGATTTTGTCGCTCGCAGTGGCCTAGCGGTACTGCCGAAGCAGGCTTGGACCGATGTCGCAACGCTGCAAGCGTGGGGTGTTCCCGCCTTCAACTACGGCCCCGGCGAGCCCAGCCAGGCCCACCAGCCAGGCGAATGGGTCGAAATTGCGATGCTGGAGGAGTGCGAACGCGTACTCGCGGAGGAGTTGAGCGCTCCGTGACGCCGCTCGTGGAGCGCTGGCAGGGCGCCGGCAATGTCTACCTGCTGGTTGATGCGCGCGAGTTGACGCAGCCGCTCACGGCAGCTACCGCGCGTGCGCTGGTCGCAGAATGCGGCGGAGACGGGGTTTTAGAGCTCTCTGCGGGCTCTGACGGCGCGGATGTGTCCATGCGCATCTGGAACCCCGACGGCTCCGAGAGCGAGGCCTGTGGCAATGGTACGCGGATGGTCGCGCGGTGGGCCTCAGAGCGTCTCGGCCAGGCCGACGTCTCGATCGCGACTGCCGCGGGCATTCTTCCCTGTCATGTCAACGGCGAGACCATCACGGCACAGCTT
The DNA here is from genome assembly GCA_964203735.1 of Gaiellales bacterium. Taxonomy (GTDB): domain Bacteria; phylum Actinomycetota; class Thermoleophilia; order Gaiellales; family F1-60-MAGs149; genus F1-60-MAGs149. The sequence goes on from CAXNNM010000058.1 coordinate 618, forward strand.
GCACCCGCTGCACTTGCTGGCCCGCAATACCGTCCTACCGACGAAGCCTTCCCGTATGCCCATACGTTTGTCAGTGTCGGCAATCCCCATGTGGTGATACCCGTCGACGATGTCGATGCGTTTCCGCTCGCTACGCAGGGACCACTGCTCGAGCATCACTCGTGGTTTCCCGAGCGGGCCAACGTGGAAATCACCACGATGATCGATCGCCACCGCCTGCGCATGCGGGTCTGGGAACGCGGAGTGGGTGAGACCCCTGCGTGTGGCTCGGGTGCCTGCGCCGCTGCCGTGGCTGCAGTGACAACCGGCGTGGCGGACAGTCCCGTCACCGTACTGCTGCCCGGCGGCGAGCTCGTGATCGATGTCGGCGAAGACGGAAGCGTCACCATGCACGGGCCTGCTGAGCGGATCGAGAGCTTCGAGCTGCCTCCGACGATCGCCTCGGTACTGGCCTAGAGCATGCAGTTTTCCGACCGCATGGACACGATTCCCGAGTACGTCGTGGCGCGCCTCAATCGCGCAATCGCCGACGCTCGCGCACGAGGCGTTGATGTGATCTCGCTTGGGATCGGCGACCCAGACCTACCGCCCGATCCGCGCCTGCGCGAGCGACTGGCGCTCGAGGTGCAACGCGACGACGCCGCGCGCTATCCCACCAACCACGGCGAGCCCGCGCTACGCGAGGCCGTCGCGGACTACTATCAGCGTCGCTTCGGTGTCTCGCTCGACCCGGCCACCGAGGTGCTTCCGCTGCTCGGTGCGAAGGAGGGATTGGCGCATCTTGCAACGGCGATTCTGGACCCGGGCTCGCTGTCGTTGATCGCCGACCCCGGCTACCCCGTCTATGCGGGGGGACCTCTGATGGCAGGCGCTGCATCCCTGCCGCTGCCGCTGCTCCCCGAAAACGGGTTTCAGCCCGACCTCAATGCTGTTTCGGCGGAAGCCGCGGCACAGGCGCGCCTGCTGATTGTTGGCTACCCCAATAACCCCACGGGTGCGATTGCGCGCCCAGGTCTGTTTGCGGAGTTGGGCGCCTTTGCCAACCAGCATGGGATCGTCCTCTGCCACGACAACGCGTATGCAGACCTCGTCTACGACTGCGAGCCGGCACCGAGTGCGCTCGCCGATCCTAGCTTCCGTGCGCACGGCATCGAGATCCTCTCGCTCTCGAAGTCCTATTCGATTCCTGGCTGGAGGATCGCCTTCGCGGTCGGCAACCCCGAGGTAATTGCAACGCTGCAGCGACTCAAGACGCAGATTGATTCCGGCATGTTTCCGGCCCTCCAGCGAACGGCCACGTGGCTGCTCGGACAGGCAGACATCGCAGGACCTCCGCTGGCGACCTACCGAGCCCGTCGCGATCTTGCCTGCACCCGTCTGGGCGCGATCGGCATGCCAGTCGCCCCACCCGCCGGCGCAATGTACCTGTGGGTGCCCGTTCCCACCAACGAGTCGTCGCTGGCATTTGCTGATCGGGTGTTCGAGCAAGCCGCAGTCGTCGTGACACCGGGCAATGCCTACGGCGCTGCGGGCGAAGGATTCGTTCGCATGGCTCTGACCATCCCCGAGGATCGGCTCGCTGAAGCAATCGAGCGGATCGGCGCCATTCTCTGAGCGCCGCCACCCCAGTAGACTGAGAGATACGTGGGAGACGGCTTCTATCAAATTCGCGACGAGGCTCCCGAGCGGGCCTTCATTGCCGCGATCGCTCGTCCCACACAGCGCATCGATGCCGATGTCGCCGAGCTGCGCGAGTTGTTGCTGACGGCACAGTGCAACGCGGTCGGCGAACTGATCCAACGTAAGGACCAGCCCGAATCGAAGACCTATCTTGGCCGCGGAAAAGTCGACGAATTGGAGGAGTGCATCAAGGAGACGGAGGCCGAGGTCTTAGTGATCGACGACGAGTTGACACCGTCGCAACAGCGCTACCTAGAGAATCGCTTCTCGATCCGCGTGATCGACCGCACGACGCTGATCTTGGACATCTTCGCCAGCCACGCCCATACGGCGGAGGGCAAGCTCCAAGTCGAGCTCGCCCAACTCGAGTACCAGCTACCCCGCATGCGCGGCATGTGGAACCACCTTGAGCGCCTCGGCGGCGGCGTCGGTACCCGCGGTCCGGGTGAGTCGCAGCTCGAGACCGACCGCCGACTAGCCCGCGATCGCATCACGCTGCTCCGGCGGCGAATCAAGGAGACGAGCAAGCGTCGTCGCCTGCAACGCAAGCAGCGCACCGAGGGCATGGTGCCGACCGTGTCGCTCGCCGGCTACACGAATGTGGGGAAGTCCAGCCTCCTTAACGCCCTCACGGGTGCTGAGGTGTCGAGTCGCAACCGGCTCTTCGAGACGCTCGACCCAACAACCCGTAAGTTCCAACACGTCGGGCGCGATTACACGATTACGGACACCGTCGGATTTATCCGCAAGCTGCCGCACGGCCTCGTCGACGCGTTTGCCTCGACGCTCGAAGAGACGCTCGCAGGCGACCTGCTCGTGCACGTCGTCGATGGGGCGATCGATGAGGAAGAACGGAACGAGCAGATGCGCGCCGTCGGCGATGTTCTCGAACAGATCGGCGCCTCCGAGCTGCCGCAGATCGTCGTGCTCAACAAGATCGACCTCATCTCGCCCGAGGATCGCGAACGGCTCCACAATCGTCTACCGATGGCGATCCAAGTCAGCGCCAACACACGCGAGGGACTCGAGGAGTTGGAGATTGCCATCGCCGAGCACTTCTCTGGTCGCTTTGAACCAACCGATTTGCTGGTGCCGCACAGTGAGGGCAGCGTGCTGTCCGCGCTCTACGCGCTGGGTGCACCGATTACCTCGCGCGAGGACACAGCAGAGGGCGTGCGCATCCGTGCGCGTCTCCCCAAGGCCGAGCGAGATCGTTACGCTCGCTTCGCTGTCGGACCATCGGTGCCGGCATGAGCGAGATCGCTTGGCTGCGGATGCACGAAGATGCGCGCGTTCCCACGCAGGCGCATGCGGACGATGCGGGCTTTGACCTCTACGCGACAGAGGCCGCAACGCTTGCCCCGGGGCAGCGAGAGGCGATCGGCTGTGGGTTCGGGATCGCGTTGCCCGCCGGGCTCGCTGCGCTTGTTCTGCCGCGCTCTGGCCTCGCGCTCAAGGCCGGGCTGACCGTGCTCAACGCTCCCGGCCTGATCGATGCGGGTTACCGGGGCGAGGTCAAGGTGATCCTGATCAACCATGACCCATCGGCGACGCATGCGATCGCGATCGGCGATCGCATTGCTCAGCTCGTGATTACCGCGCTTCCGGCCGTCACCTTCACTGAGCGCGACGACCTGCCCGAGTCCACGCGGGGCACGGGAGGCTTCGGATCGACGGGACAGTCGGCATGACCGACGGGCCTCGCATTCGCGTTGCCGGCCTGCTGATCAACGGCGGGCGCGTCTTGCTCGTTCGTCAGCAGAAGGACGGGCGCACGTACTGGCTTCTGCCCGGTGGCGGCGTGGAGGAGGGGGAGCAGCTCGAGGATGCATTGCTGCGCGAGATCACCGAGGAATGCGGCATGCCGCCCACGGCGATCCGCGGGCCGATTGCACTGGCGGAAACGATTCCACCAGCCGACACTCCAGCAGGCCGCCACATCCTCCACATGGTCTTCGCGATCGAACTCGGCACGGCGAGCGTCGAGTTGTTTAGCTCGGACGACGCAGCCGTGCTCGGACACGCGTTCGTCGATCAGCAGGAGCTCGACGGCCTCGATCTGCGCCCCCCAATCCACGACTACCTCCGTGGCTATCGTCCGGGCGACGCGTTCGTGTCGCTCGGACGAATGTGGGTGCCTTAGCGGCGTTCGCTCCGCGCGAGGGCAGCTGCGGTTCCGGCTGCTGCCTGTTCGAGCTGATCATCGAGCGGAGCGAGCGTGGTGGGGAGGCCACGATGTTCGCAGGCCCAGGCAAGCAGTTGATCCGCTAACCAGGGGTTTTTGGGGAGCAGCGGGCCGTGTACATACGTACCGACAATGCGGCCCTCAAGACAGCCTTCTGCCGTCCCGGTCCCGTCGTTTCCTCCACCGACGATGACCTTCCCCAGCGGCGCGACGCCAGGACCAAGAATGGTTCGGCCTGCGTGGTTTTCGAACCCGACCAATTCGTGGTGGGTGCCGGCAAACTCGACATCCACGACGACGTTGCCAACGAGGCGCGTTGGTCCGGCGTGGGTTTCGAGATCGACGAGGCCCGTTCCGGGCGTATGGCGACCCGATTGGTCAACGTAGCGGTGTCCAAGCAGCTGATACCCGCCACAGACCGCCAGCACGGGCACTCCGTCGGCAATGGCAGACCTCAACGCCGGCACCTGCGCGATCAGAGCCTCGGCCACGAGCGCCTGGTCGCGGTCCTGGCCGCCACCAATCAAGACCACATCGGCCTGCTTTGGATCGAACGACTCACCGAGCGCGAGCGGCACAACATCGACTGGAAGCCCGCGCCAGCGCGCGCGCTGCTCGAGTACGCGGACGTTGCCACGATCGGCATAGATCGACAGCAGCTCGGGGTACAGCGGCACGATGCGGAGCGTCATGCCTGCTCCTGCCAAAACCGTTGGGTGAGACCGCGATCTGCCAGGACACCATGGAGGTCAAGCATCGCGGTGTACGTCGCCAACACAAAGATTCGGCCGTCAGCTCCCGTGGCCTCGACAGCCGCATCGAGCGCCACCTCGGTCACGGCTTGGGTCGTCACCCGGTCCGGGGAGACGTCGCTGTACCGCAATCGAACGGCGAGCTCTGCTGCGCGCGTCCCACTGCAAGTGATCTGCGCCGCTGTGGTCAGTGCCCCTTCGAAATCAATGTCCCAGATCCAGCTGATGTCCCGACCATCTGCGATCCGGTCGTTGAGGGCTAGTACGACCTGGGCGCCCGCCACATCGTCGGCAATGGCACGCAGCGCCTCGTTGGCACCCGTCGGGTTCTTGAAGAGCAACAGAACTGCCTCACGATCACCAATGGCAATCCGCTCGAAGCGGCCAAAGGCGGCGTTGAACTGCGCGAGACGACCTGCTGCCACGACAGTTGGGGTACCGAGCACGTAGGCCGCGGCGATCGCGCCAAGAGCGTTCTCCACGTTGTAGAGCCCTGGGAGCGGCAACGAGACCTCGCACGAGCCATCGGGTGCGTCGAGACGGAACGTCGTGCCGCGGATGCCATCGGTGCGCACGTGCCGCGCGACGATATCGAGCGTGCCGCGCTGATGGTCGCCACGTGGACAGCGGTAGGACCCAAGGTGCCCGAGATACATCTCGTCGTACACATATGCACTGCCGCAGCGAACGCAAAACGTCGAATCGGCCGCCGCATCCTGCGCGCCGAGCGAGACGTTGGGATCATCGATGCCGAAGCGCACCACGTTTGCGCGATCGCCGGCCAGCCCATCGATGACGGGATCGTCGGCGCCAAGCACGAGCGTGGTGGAGGGGGCCAGCGTCGCGACCAGGTCTCGCCAACGATCCGCCACCATCTCGAGCTCGCCGTGGCGGTCGAGCTGATCACGAAAGAGATTGCCCAAGACGATCACGCTGGGCGAAAGCTGTCGCGTAACTCCT
>CAXNNM010000059.1:0-6148 GCA_964203735.1 Gaiellales bacterium
CCGGCCTTCGACAGCGACTGGTTGCAGTGCATGCCGGATCCGTTCTCGCCGAAGATTGGCTTCGGCATGAAGGTTGCGTGCATCCCATTTTGTGCCGCAACGGTGCGCACGACATAACGGAACGTGGTCAGGTTGTCGGCGCACGTCAAGGCATCGGCGTGACGAAAGCCGATCTCGTGCTGGCCGATCGCGACCTCGTGATGCGAGACCTCAATGTGGAAGCCCAACTGCACGAGCGTGTCTTCGATGGCGCGACGAACGTTCTCGCCCTTGTCCATCGGACCAACGTCGAAGTAGCCTGCTTTGTCGTGCGGATCCACAGTTGGTGTGCCATCGGCGTCGCGGTTGAAGATAAAGAACTCGGCCTCGGGACCGACGTTCATCGTGAAGCCCATCTTCTTGGCCTCTGCAATCTGGTTCTTGAGTGCACCACGCGGGTCGCCAGCGAACGGCGAGCCGTCGGGCTCGAGCACGTCGCAGATGATGCGCGCCACATTGCCCGTGTCGCGACCGAGCCATGGCAGGATCGCGAACGTGCTGATGTCGGGTCGGAAGTACATGTCGGACTGCTCGATGCGCTTGTAGCCGCGGATCGACGAGCCGTCGAACATCATCTCGTTGTCGAGTGCCTTGCTGAGTTCCTCAACAGGAATCGAGACGTTCTTCAGGTGCCCGTACAGCTCGGTGAACTGCAGCCGCACGAAGCGGACGTTGTGCGCCTTGCACTTGGCGAGTAGTTCTTTCTTCGTCATGTCTGTGTCCCTCCGGGTCTAGCGGCGTAGCCCCACCGGGCACGCCGCGACGGGGAACGCAGCGTCGCGTCGTGGTGGGCACCGTTGCCAACCACAGGCCCAAAGGTAGCAGGGGGTGCGGACATCCGCGCTATTCTCGTTTGCGTTCCCTGCCGGAGTGGCGGAATTGGTAGACGCACCGGATTCAAAATCCGGCGTTGGTAACAATGTGCGGGTTCAAGTCCCGCCTCCGGTACTAGTCGCTCGCAACCATCAAAAGGAGCGCGATCCCGCTGGGGTCGCGCACCAACCAACCGTCGCCGTGGTCGACGGGAATGCCACCCGCGTCGCGCACGCGACTGACGACCGTGGCCCGATCGGCTTCGGTGGGTAGCACAAGCGAGTAGAGACGCAGACCTGCCTCGTTGGCACTTGGCCCTACCCCGCCCTCGCTCCGCCACGTGTTGACGCCAACGTGGTGGTGATACCCGCCGACGGCAAAGAAGGCGGCCTGTGGCCCGTGCGTCGTGACGAGGTCGAAGCCGATCACGTCGCGATAAAAGTCGATTGCGGCCGGGATGGCAGCGACGCGGAGGTGAACGTGTCCAATCGTCGTCCCTGCTGGCAGACCGAGATACGGCCCGGCGGACGCCGGTGGCGCCTCGGCGATCAGGCCCGCCACGTCGAGCGGGTCGGTCGTCATCTCCTCGACCTTGCCTTCCCAATCAGAGCGCGGACGATCCCAGTACATCTCGATGCCATGCCCATCTGGATCGGTGAGGTAGACGGCCTCGCTGACGAAATGGTCGGCGCTACCGTCGATCGATACCCGAGCACGCAAGGCGGTCTTGAGCCACGACGCGAGATCGCTGCGCTCTGGCAGCAGCAGTGCGACGTGGAAGAGTCCCGTGCGATTCGGCGCGGGCTCCACACCTGGTTCCACAACGAGGCTGATCAGCACGCGATCGTCAACACCAAGGTCGGCACCGTTGGGACGCTCAGCAAGCACCTGCAGCCCGATCGCCGCTGTCCAGAAGTTGACCGAACGCTCGAGGTAGGCAACCGCTAGCTCCACCCTGCCGAGCACCGTGGCTGTTGGCAAGGCACTCGGCAGGGTGGAATCAGCAGCCATCGTGCTTACGCAGCCTTGACGAGCGAGAAGTCGAGCTCGATCGCGACCTTGTCGCTGACCAGCGCGTTCTCGGCATCGAACGTCATGCCGAAGTCCTTGCGGCTGATGTGGCCTCGCAAATCGACGCCGACACGTTCGTTGCCCCAGGAATCAACGCCGGTGCCACCGTGGGCAGCCTCGAGCAGGAGTGGCTTCGTGATGCCATTAATTGTGATGTTGCCCGTGACGTGGAACATGTCGCCGTGCGCTTCGACCGAAGCGATCGTGTATTCAATCGACGAGTGCACAGCGGCATTGAAGAAGTCTTCGCCGTTAAGGTGCGCGTCGCGACCTTCGTCACCGGTGTTGATGCTGGCGACGGCGATCGTGCCTGCACCCGTGGTGGTGGAGCCATCGGACGTGAGGGTGCCGGAGAACTCGCCGAACTTGCCGCGCAACTTGGCGATGCCGAGATGGCGGACGGAGAAGTTGACGCTGGAGTGCGATGCGTCGGCATTCCAAGTACCGGCGGGGACGAGCGTGGTGCTGTCGGACATGATGAATTTGCTCCTGTTCGTGTTATCACGTACTATAAACACGTTGCTTACAAAAAGTATTCCGTAGTGGATAACACCAATTGCCCCCCACCCGATCTCGCCTTATGCCCTCGGATTTCCGAGGTCTTTGGTCTGATCGGTAAACGCTGGAACGGGCAGATCATCGCACTCCTCTTGCAACGCGAGGCGCGCTTCAGCGAGTTGGCACACACGATCGATGGCATCTCTGAGCGAATGTTGTCCGAGCGACTGCGCGAACTTGAGGACGGTGGCATTGTCGAGCGCAGCGTCGACGCGGGACCGCCCGTGCGCGTGATCTATGCGCTGACTGCATCCGGCCGCGGGCTGGAGCCTGCGATGACCGCCCTACGGGCGTGGGCAGAACATCAATCCCACTAGCTGGATCGCCCTCGGTTCGGTCGTTCCGCCAGGTCGCCTGCGACCAGTGACCTAGAGTCTCGGAGTGACGATGATCCTGACGACGGTGCTCGCAATGGTCATCATCCTGATCGCCGCCAGCGTCCGGGGCTACAGCGGCTTTGGCTTTGCATTGATCGGCGTTGCCGGGCTATCGATTATCAGCGCTCCAAACGTCGCGATCCCGACCGTGCTCGTCCTGGAGATCATCGTCGGCCTCCTGCTCCTGCCGCCGGTCTGGCGCGAGATCAGCTGGCGCCCCGTCTTGATGCTGCTCGCCGGTGCGATTGTGTTGACGCCGATTGGCGCACTGTTCCTGATCCACGTACCGGCGGATGTTGCGCGAATCGGCATCGCGGTTGCGATCGCTGCGGCCGCGCTGCTCCTGTTGTTTGCGGCAAAGCCTCGCAGCAGCCAAAGCACCTCAAGCACCGTCGCAACCGGGGCCGTAGCCGGTCTCCTCAATGGCGCCTTTGGCATCAGTGGACCGCCGATCGTCTTGTTCTTCATGAGTGGCGACCGGGCCGCCGGCGTCTCCCGTGCCTCGATGATGGCTTGCTTTCTCGTCCTTGACGTGATCGCGGTGGCGTCATTCGCAATCGGTGGCCTCGTCGATCGCAGCGTTCTGATTACCGTCCTGCTGTGCCTCCCGGCGCTAGCGATCGGCTCGTGGCTTGGACACCGCGCGTTCCACGGCTCAGATACCGATCGCTTCCGCACACGCGTGCTCTGGCTCCTGTTGGTGCTCGCGTTCGTGACTGGGATCCAAGGTCTATTGGCATTCGTTCGGTAGCGGAACCCACGTTACGATGCAGCCATGACCGCGATTCCAGATATCACCGAAGCAGCACGCGCTGAGGCTGAGGTTCATATCCGGGAACACTCACTCGGTGAAGCTGAGCGGATCGGAAAGCTTTCGCGGATTCGCGAAGTGGTCTTGGGCGCGCAGGACGGTTTGCTCGTGCCACTCGGCGTCGTGACCGGCATGGCCGCTGCGAATCCGTCGCAGTCGTTGATCATTGTTGCCGGGCTCGCCGAGGCCTTCGCAGGCGCAGTCGCGATGGGCAGTGGCTCGTATCTCGCAAGCGAGGCTGAGGAAGGGCTGTATCAGGCGGAGATTCGCGACGAGGGCGAAGAGATCGTCGAGCACTTCGAGCGCGAGGTAGCCGAACTCGCGATCATCCTTGAGCACGAGGGGCTACCCCGCGCTGACGCGGAGCAGGTGGCCCAAGGCTTGGCTGCCAACGAAAACGTCTTTCTGAGGACGAAGATTCAGAAGGAGCTCGCGCTATCGCCGGACGCCGGCGGCGACGCCCTCGGCGACGCATTCGTCGTCGGTGGCACCTATCTCGGTGCCGCATTTATTCCACTCTGGCCGTATCTGGCCTTCGACCTCAGCACCGCGCTCGTAATCAGCCTCGTCAGTACGCTGATTGCGTTGTTCACGCTCGGTATTGCCAAGGGCAAGGTTGCGCGACTCGCGATCGTGCAGTCGGGCGCGAAGGTCGTGGTGATCGGCGGGATCTCGGCCGGCATCGGCTTCGCCGTTGGTCACATCGTGTCGACGTACTTCAGTTAGGACGTACGTTCCCAGTCGACCAGGGCACGCCGCATCGCGTTACGCACGATCGTCACGCCTTCGTCCACGCCCATGCCCGGCTTGGCGAGCACCTGATCGGCCTCAACCGCGAGTGCCACCTGCGCGCTGGCGATTGCGCTGACCTCGGTCTCGGCGCAGGAGCCACCGATGAAGACCCCCAGGCCAGCGTCGCGACAGACCTGTGCTGCAGCGATCGCCTCCGTCAGACAGCCGAGGTCGGGCATTTTGATTTGGATCAGATCGACGGCTTCGGCGGCGACAAACTGTGCCACGTCGGCATCGGTATTGCAGAACTCGTCCGCGACCAGAGCGACAGAGACGCCGCGCTCGCGCAGCGTGGAACGCAGCTGCGCAAGCAGCTCGACCGTCTCCGCAACATCGGCGCCGTAACACGGCGACTCGACCGCGAGGTCGAGGCCTCCCGCGGCTGTCTCCGCGGCAGCGAGGAACATCGCCATGCGGTCGACGTCGAGCGAGACGACCTGTCCGAGCATGCCGTAGACGTCGAGATGCAGAGACGGGCGATAGCCGGCCGGCCCTAACTCGTCGACACGTCGACGCAACCACGCCACGTAGTCCAGAAACCGCTGTCCATCGTGCCCAAACGAATCCAGCGAGTTGAACAGCCCATGCGGCAAGACGTCGACTCCCCGCAGGATCATCCGGTCCGCGTTTAGCTCGCGCTCGTCACCGGACTGCGCATAGACGGGCAACAGCTCCGGCTCGGTGAGACCCGTAATCTCCGCGAGGATCCGCAGCGGGCTGCTCCCCGCCTCGGCAGCGGTGGCGTTGAGCAGCGCTTGACTGATGCCATACCGAACAGCGGTATGGAGTGGGCGACCATCGAACCGCAACTCCTCGATCAGTCGACAACCTGTGGCGAAGTCGAACTCTCCCGCTCGCTGCAAAGCAAGCGCGGCAAAATCGACTTCAACACCGAGCAGCGCAGGATCGACCGGGGCATCACGGCCACCAACACCCGCGTACTGCACGGAGACAGCATCGCCCCAACCAACCGCGCCAGCAGCTGTCTCGACGCGTAACAACATCGCCCGCGACGGACTACGGACTGCGCTATGTCCGGGCGTGATCGGCTCGCCAAGATACGCAAAGCCATCGCGCTTCACGCCCGCGCGGATCGCCATCAGATCATCGGCATAAAACGCAGCCTCGCCCGGCACCGCATCGAGCCACGCGAGCACGGGCATCGCTCAGCCCTCGAGCGCCAAGTCGAGCATGCGCTCCATCTCGTCGAGACCCTTGCCCCACGTCGCCGCGTCGGCAAGGTCGATCCCGAACGCACCGAGCTGCTCGCCTGGGGACTTGCTGCCACCCGTTGCCAGGAAGTCGAGGTACGGACCGACGAAGGCATCGCCGTCCTCGCGATAGAGCGCATAGAGCGTGAGGCTCGCGAGGTGTGCAAACGCGTAGGCGTAGGTGTAGAACCGCGTGTTGATGAAGTGCGGGATATAAGACCAGCCGCGACGGTACCCCTCTGGTAGCTCCATCGAATCCCCGTAGTAGGCCTCGTTTCGGGCAATCCAAAACTCGCCAAGGCGATCCTTGGTGAGTGCCTGCCCTTCGCTGCGAGCGCCGTAGGCATCCTGCTCGTAGCGCACCATCATCGTCTGGCGGAAGACCGTCGCGAAGCCAGACTCGAGCTCCTGACGGATCAGGGCCATTCGGGTTGCCGCATCGGGCTCTTCGGCCAGCATGCGGTCGAACACGAGCA
>CAXNNM010000060.1:0-6006 GCA_964203735.1 Gaiellales bacterium
CCTCCAGGGAGCCGGTGCGGTCGCGACGGTGGCATCGGACGCGGTCCAAATCTACAACAGCGCCGACAACGGATGGGTGGTCCGTTTCGCGACCCCACCACAGGTTCCGATCACGGTGGTCCCCGCTGGGGCGGGGCTCGTCGATGCCACTCGCGATATCGAGCGCGTCGAAAACCGCTGGCCCGGACAGGCCTATGCAGGGGCCACACACGGTCAGAACATCGCGGGCATGATCGGCGCGACCGGTAACAACGGTGTCGGCATCACGGGAGTTCTCGGACCGCGATCGAACGTCCTGATGTCTGGACTGGTGACTGGAGGCAACACGATCCTCACCGCAGCGGCCGTCCAATACGCCTCTGAGGAGCTCAACGCCAAAGTCGTCAACATGAGCCTCGGCTGGGGCGGTCAGGTCAATTCAAGCTCTGGCAACCCCCGCGCCGAAGATCCGATGGATGAGGACATAGTCAATCGCACGGTCGGTGAGCCCGGTGCGGTCAACACACTCTTCGTCGTTGCGGCGTCGAATGAGGCGACGAACGTCAATGATTCTGGTCCCCGTAATGCTAATCCGCGCATGATTGGGCCCGGCAGAGCTCAGGAAACGGATCTCAATCCGTGCCGACCAAAGGGCATGGGCATAATCCAGCGGCCACAAGTCGACGCGGACTACCCTCAACGCAAAGGCGGTAGCCTCTCGAAACTCCAGATGCCCGATGGCACCTACGATCGCGGCAATCTGCTGTGCGTCGGCGCGCTCGCCCCGGACGGCAACGTCGCGAAATTCTCCATGTGGGGCCGCAACATCATCGACGTCGGCGCGCCCGGTGAGAGCATCATCGGTACGAATGCCACCGGAGGCTACGACGTCGGCGCTGGAACGTCTTACGCGGCTCCCTATGTGGCTGCCGTCGCCGCGATGGTTTACGAGGTGTATCCACAGTCCAAGCCGTGGCTCGTCAAGTGCGCGATCCTCTCTTCTGCGACATCGCAGCCACTGGCACGACAAGACGGTGCGAAATTGCCGTTCCAGGGCTACCCCGCGGGCACGGGTATCGGCCAGTTCGACGCCACGCAGGTCTTCACCGTCCACGGCATGGTCAACGCGGCCGAGGCGATCAGTGCCGCTGGTGCTCTCACGACGAAAGTTGCGGCTGCCGAAGCCGGCAGCGCCTGGCCTACCTGCGTCCAAAAGCGCCGCAAGACGTTCTTCCAAGCCATCACCGGACGCCCCGGTGCTTGGCGAGACGTCCCGATCGCTCCGTAGGCGATCCCGGCACAGAGGCGCGACGCTCAACAAATGTCCAGAAGGGGCCAGACCCCATCTGGACATCGAACACCAACGCGACGCTAGACAAATGTCCAGAAGGGGCCAGACCCCATCCGGACATCGAACACCAACGCCACGCTAGACGAATGTCCAGATGGGGCCTGGCCCCTTCTGGACATTCGCTCTACGTGTGCATCAGCCGATGCGGATCATCTTGCGGTTAACGAACTCTTCGGCGCCGAAGCGGCCGAGCTCGCGGCCGAAGCCAGAGCGCTTGACGCCGCCGAATGGCAGCTCGGGCGCATCTGCACCGACGAGGTTGACGAAGACCATGCCGGCCTCGATCTGGTCGGCGACACGCATGGCCTGGTCGGCGTCGGTCGTAAAGAGGTACGAGCCGAGGCCGTACGGGGTGTCGTTAGCAAGGCTGATCGCCTCGTTTTCGTCGGCAACGCTGAAGACGATCGCGATCGGACCAAACAACTCCTCGTGGAAGGCGTCGTTGCCGGGCTTGACGCCCGTCAGTACGCCGGTCGAGAAGAAGTTGCCGTCGCGAACACCACCGACGAGCGTGGCGCCACCAGCGACGGCGCGCTTGAGCTGGTCTTCGAGACGATCAGCGGCCAGCGTCGACGAGAGGGGACCCATCGCACAGTCATCAGAGGTCGGGTCGCCCGACTCGACGGCCACCATGGCGTCAACGAACTTGCCGAGAAACTCGTCGTGCAGGTTTTCGGCGACAACGAAGCGCTTGGCTGCGTTGCAGGCCTGGCCCGCATTGTCGACACGTGCTGCGACGGCCGACTCGACGACTGCGTCGAGGTCGTCGGTCGAGAGCAGGATGAACGGGTCGGACCCACCGAGCTCGAGCACGACCTTCTTGAGGTTGCGACCAGCGATCTCGGCGACGGCTGCACCCGCACGCTCCGAGCCCGTCACGGACACACCCTGGACGCGCGGATCGGCGATCAGCGTCTCGATCTGGCTGTTGGTGGCGTAGATGTTGACGTACGCGCCAGCGGGGAAGCCGGCGTCGAGGTACATCTGCTCCATGGCAGCAGCGGACTCGGGGCACTGTGGTGCGTGCTTGAGCAGCACGGTGTTGCCGATGATCAGGTTCGGGCCGCCGAAGCGGGCGACCTGGTAGTACGGAAAGTTCCACGGCATGATCCCGAGGATGACGCCAATCGAGCGGCGCTTAACGAGTGCAGAGCCTTCGCCCCACGAGAGTTCGACGGATTCGTCGGCCATAAACTTCTCGGCGTTGTCGGCGTAGTACTCGTAGATGGCTTGGCAGAAGTCAATCTCGCCGAGTGCCTGCTCGCGCGGCTTGCCCATCTCACGAACGATGATGTCGGCCAGCTCTTCGCGGCGCTCTGTGTGGAGGTCGCCAACTTTGCGGACCATTTCGGCGCGCTCTTTGACAGTTGTGGTGCGCGACCACTCGTCATGCGTCTTCTGTGCGAGCGCCGTCGCTGCTACAAGCTCGGCGTCGGTAATCGTCGGATAATCCTTGATGTGCTCCCCGGTGGCCGGGTTGATCACTGCGTAGTCGCTCATTTTCGCTCCCCTTGAAAGATCGCCCGTCGACCGGGCCGGTATCGCGAAAGCCTACCCGAGTCGCGATACCCAAGCGAGTCCTCTAGGCACCACGGAGAAGGAGGGATTCGAAAGCCGCCCGATCCACATCCTGGTTCCGAACTCAAACCTGGGCGGCGCCGACGACGTTGCTGCTCGAGACGGGCAAAGCCCGACTCGACAAACCTGATAACCAAACCAAAGCTGATTACGTGCAGCACACGTCGTCAAAGCCGCCCGATCCACACGCCACGGGAGAACCACCCAACTGGGCGGCGCCGACGACGTTGCTGCTCGAGACGGGCAAAGCCCGACTCGACAAACCTGATCACCAAACCAAAGCTGATTACGTGCAGCACACGTCGTCAACCCTCGCTCGCCGACACCACGGAGAAGGAGGGATTCGAAAGCCGCCCGATCCACACCCTGGTTCCGAACTCAAACCTGGGCGGCGCCAACGACGTTGCTGCTCGAGACGGGCAAAGCCCGACTCGACAAACCTGATCGCCAAACCAAAGCTGATTACGTGCAGCACACGTCGTCAACCCTCGCTCGCCGACACCACGGAGAAGGAGGGATTCGAACCCTCGCTAGAGGTTAACCCCCTAGACCCACTTAGCAGGCGGGCGCCTTCAGCCACTCGGCCACTTCTCCAGAGCCGTCGAGGATACCAGTCACCCGCCGTCCGACCCGTCAGAAGGAGGGATTCGCAAACCACTGCTCCTCCGATCCCGATGTCACAAAGGGGTCAGACCCTATTGTGACACGCCCGCCAGGTCCATCGGAACCCAGACACCTCAGCTGCGGGGATGTCACAAAAGGGTCTGACCCCTTTGTGACATTCGTTTCTCAGATCACCCGCGCTGCGTTCATGCGCGAGAGGAAGCGTTGCGTCTCGGCTTGTTGCGGATTGTCGATCACGTCGCGTGCGGCGCCGCGTTCGAGGACTTGGCCTTGGTGGAGGAAGCAGACTTCGTCGGCGACGTCGCGGGCGAAGGCCATTTCGTGGGTGGCGATGAGCATTGTCATGCCGCCAACTTTGAGTTCGCGGACGACTTCGAGGACTTCGCCGACGAGTTCGGGGTCGAGGGCGCTGGTGATTTCGTCGAGCAGAAGCGCGCGTGGTCGGGTCGCGATCGCGCGGATCAGGGCGACGCGTTGTTGTTGGCCGCCGGAGAGCTGGTCGGGGTAGTCCTCTTCACGATCGCCAAGACCAAAGCGGGCGAGGAGTGCTCTCCCCTCTTCCACCGCCTCGGCTTTCGAAATGCCGTGGGCCTTGACCGGTGCGAGCGTGATCTGGTCGATCACGGACATGTGGGGAAAGAGGTTGAAGTTCTGAAACACCATCGCGAGTGAGCGGCGGACGCGTTGCGGGTCGCTGGCCGGGTCGGTGACGACTTCGCCGTCGATCAGGATGTCGCCGTCGTCGATTTCGACGAGCAGGTCGACGCAGCGGAGGAGCGTCGATTTGCCGGAGCCGGAGGCGCCGATCAGGACGACGGCTTCGTGCTCGTTGACGGTCACGTCGACGCCGCGCAGGACGGGCTTGCCGTCGAACTCTTTGGTGACGCCACGGACATCGACAACGGGCGTGCTCATGCGCGCGCCTCTTCCAGCCGACGGCTACGACGATGGCGACGCTGCATGCGATCGAGGAAGAGCGACAGCGGCACGGTGACGATCACGTACAGCGAGGCGGCCGCGAGCAGTGGTGTGTAGTTGAACGTCGAAGCTGCGTCGATTTGCGCGACGCGAAACGCCTCGACGATGCCAAGCACCGACACGAGCGCCACGTCTTTCTGCAGCGAGATGAAGTCGTTGAGCAGCGGCGGCACAACATTGCGCACGGCCTGTGGCAGCACGACGAACCGCATCGCCTGGGCGCGACTAAGCCCGACCGCGAGCGCCGCTCCACGCTGGCCGGGATGGACCGAGTCGATACCGGCTCGGAAAACCTCAGAGACGTACGCCGTGTACGACAGGGTGAGCGCGATCGCGGCGAGGATGATCGGATCGTTCGGCACCAGCGGCAGGCCGAGAGCGGGGATGCCGAAGCCGACGAGGTAGATGATCAGGATGGTTGGGATGCCGCGAAAGAGGTCGGCGTAGACGGCGCCGATCAGACGAAACGGAAACAGTGCGGGCGATCGTGTCGATCGAAGCACCGCGACGAGCAGGCTGCAGACGAGGACGAGGACCTCGACGACGAGGAACAGTTTTACGTCGATCCAGAATCCGCGCAGGATGTCGGGAAACGACGTGCGGAACGCCTCGGCCGAGAAGAACGTCTCCTCGACCGCCGGCCAGCCTTGCCGCGTTGTCATCCACAAGACGCCGCCGCCGATCACGATCAGCGTCGAGATGGCGGCGATCAGCGCACCGCGACGATCGCTGCGTTGACGGGCAGCTGCGCGAACTTCGCGGCGACTGGGCACGGAGGCGCTCATCGGGAGGGCGTTAGCGCCGCGCCCCAAGCTGCGGGGCGCGGCGGCAACGATCTACTTGAGTTCGGGCGCTCCGGCCTGCTCGCTCATCCACGTCATCGTGATGTTGTCGAGCTCGCCGCTCGTCGTCATGTTCTCGAGCGCCTTGTTGACGCACGAGGTCAGGACGGAGTCCTTCTCGAGCAGCGCGCCCCACGTGTCGCCGCCTGGTGCGTTGAACTGGCCGAGCACCTTCGAGTTGTCGAGCACTGCTGCCGTCAGGTAGAGCGCGGTCGGCAGGTCGGTCACGATCGCGTCAACCTGCTTCTGCTTGAAAGCCGCGACGACGTCGTTGGAGTTGTTGAAGACCTTGGCTTCGACGGATGGCTGGATCAGCGTCTTGACTGCGTCGAGGCTGGTCGTGCCGATCTGGACGCCGATCTGCGCGTCCTTGAGGCCGGCGAGGTCGGTGACGCTCGCGAGCTTCGAGCCGTTCTGGATGATCACGGCCTGTGGCGACGTGTAGTACGGCGACGAGAAGTCGACGACTTTCTGGCGCGGTGCGGTGATCGAGATCTGGTTGATGTCGAAGTCGAAGTTCTTCTCGCCTGGTGCGTACGACGAGTCGAACGGCACGACGATCCAGTTGACCTGGTCGGCGGTGAAGCCGAGCTCCTTGGCGATCGCATAGGCGACGGCGCTCTCGAAGCCCTTGCCGTTGCCGGGGTTGTCGTC
>CAXNNM010000061.1:0-5905 GCA_964203735.1 Gaiellales bacterium
CTCATGATGTGCTTCAGCTCGGCATCGAGGACGATCGCGCCGTCCATTTTGGCGAGCTCGTACAACATCTGTGACGAGAACGGCATGTCGAGTTCGATGCCACCCGAGATCAACGGCGAGATCTCATCGCGCGTAGCAATCACAATCAGCGCACCGAGGTGTCCCATGATGATGTCGTTGATGCCGAGACGTAGATCGGTGCCCGGCGCAAGCAGGCGCAGCGCACTGGCAAGGCGAGGGTTTCGGCGTGGATCGATCAGCATTGGACAGGTATCGTAGCCGGGTGACGAATTCTAAGCCGATCTTGATCGTCGATGGCGATGCTTTGGCCCATCGTGCCTACCACGCGCTGGGCAAAATTACGGGGAGTAACGGGCGTCCTGTGGGTCTGCTGCAGGGAACCATCTCGATGTTGGCTTCGGCGTGGGATCTATTCGAGCCGCGTGCGCTGACCGTTGCCATCGACAGTCGACTGCCGTCCTACCGCAACGAGCTGTGGCCTGCCTATCAGGCTCAACGCGACCCGTTTGCCGACGACCTCGTCGAGCAACTCGACGCACTGCCCGCTCTCGTAGCCGCCTTTGGAATCCCCGCGATCCGCCTTGATCCCTGGGAAGCCGACGATGTCTGCGCCACGCTCGTTGCGCTGGAGGAGACGGCTGGCGGACAGGCCCTTGTCTTGACGCACGACCGCGACGCCTTCCAACTAGCCTCCCCGCAGACATCGATTATTCGCCCCCTGTCGGGCATGTCCGAAACCGAACTGGTCGACCCGGCGGGTGTCGTCGAGCGCTACGGCGTGACGCCACAGCAGGTGCCCGACCTGATCGCACTCCGCGGCGACCCTTCTGACAACATCCCTGGTGCGCAAGGCATCGGTCAGAAGACCGCAGCAATATTGCTGCAGCAGTACGGCGACCTAGAGGGTGTGATCGCTCATGCCGCCGACCTCACGCCTGCGCGTGCACAGGCCGTGGCCGAGTCGGCCGCCAACCTCCGTCGCTTTCGACAGCTGGCCGTGATGCAGGCCGATTTGCCCGTTGAGCGCCCCGCCGACCGCGTGCCGGATTGGCAGGCGGGAGCGGCGGCCTGCGCAGACGCCGGCATGAGTCGGTTGGCTGGACGCCTCGAACAGCGCACCTAGGCGACATTCTGGGCCCGGGCCCAAAATGTCGCCTAGTCCGTACCGAGCGCAAGCGCGAGGGCCTCGCTGATCGAACCGGCTGTACGCACCACGATACCTGGGACCGAAGGCGACCCCGGCGGCACGATTGCCTGCTCGATACCGAGGCGTTGCGCCTCTTTTAGTCGCCGTTCGACCTGGGCTACCGGCCGCAGCCGGCCTGTCAGACCGATCTCGCCGATTGCGACGAGCGGCCCCGTCGGCACGCCACGCGCTGCGCTGGTGACAGCCAGAGCCACCGCCAGGTCGACCGCAGGATCGTCGACCCGCACCCCACCAACCACATTGGCGAAGACGTCGGCCGAGCCCAGCCCAAGGCTGGCGTGGCGCGTCAGCACCGCGAGCAGCATCGCGAGCCGGTTGCGATCGATGCCGTTGGCAAGTCGACGCGGTTGGGGTAGCTCGCTCGGCGAGACGAGTGCCTGCACCTCGAGCAGCAACGGGCGCGAACCCTCCATCGTGCAGGCCACGACGCTGCCGACGGCACCAAGCTCGTCGCGACCAAGCAAGGCCGAGGGGTCTTCGACGGCTTCCAGCCCACGGCCCGTCATGGCAAACACGCCGAGCTCGGAGGTCGCACCAAAGCGATTCTTAGCGGCACGAAGCACGCGCAGCTCGCCCCCACGCTCGCCCTCAAACAGCAGCACCGCATCGACGAGGTGCTCAAGCACCTTAGGGCCTGCCACCGCACCATCCTTGGTGACATGCCCAACCAGCACGATCGCCACGCCATGCTCCTTGGCGACGCGCAGCAATTCGCCGGCCGCCTCGCGCACCTGCGAGACCGAACCCGGCGCCGACGAGAGGTCGGCGGTCCAGAGCGTCTGGACCGAGTCGACGACACAGACGGCTGGTCGCTCGGCAGCGATTGTGGCTTTGACGATGTTGAGGTCGGTCTCGGCTACGACGCGGATCTTGCCAGCGCCACCGATCCGCTCGGCGCGCAGGCGCACCTGCGCAGCCGACTCCTCGCCCGTTACCAGCAGTGCGGTCTCGCGCTGGGCAATCGAGGCCAACGCCATCGTCAGGAGCGTCGACTTGCCGACACCTGGCTCGCCACCAAGCAGGACGAGCGAGCCCGGCACGATGCCGCCGCCGAGCACGCGATCGAGCTCGCCGATACCCGTGGGTATCCGGATCGCCTCATCGGCCGAGACGTCGGCGAGTGCGATCGACTCGCGTGCCGCCACCGGCCCCGAGCGTCCGCTGCGTTGCACCGACGAGCGCTGCTCTTCGACCGTCCCCCAGGCCTCACACGACGGGCAGCGTCCCTCCCACTTCGGCAGCACCTCGCCACAGGCCGAACAGACAAAGTGGGTGGTAGTACGCGCCATCTCCACAGGCTAGTGTCGGGGACGGATACGCCGAGCGCGCGCTCGCGGACGGCTTTCGCACACGTGCGCAGTCAAATTCCCGCAGCGGCAAGCACCCACATCAGGACGACGCCGGCCGTGACCGTCACGAACGCGGTGGCGACGGTGCCGCCCTGACGGGCCGCGGGGATCATGTCGCGCGTCGCAAAGTAGATCAGCGTACCGGCGAAGAACCCTGCGTAGCCGAGGATCCAGGACTCGTCCAGGTCCAGTGCCCCGCCGAGAAAGGCGCCGATGACGGGAGCGATTGCCGCTGCAAAGACGAGAGCCCAGGTTCGTCGTGCTGTGTTGCCATGACGGCGCATGATCGATGCGGTCGTCATGCCATCCGCAAAATCATGGGCCAAGACGGCAATCAAAATTGCCAGTCCAATCGCAGTGGAGACCTGAAAGCCGATGCCAATCGCGAGCCCATCGATAAAGGAGTGCACAACCAAGGCGCCGGCGCCGATCAGGCCAACGTGAGGATGGCGGTGCTCACCACCCGAGTCATCGTCGGTCGGGTGCGGGCCGATCAGCTCTTCAAGAGCGAACATCAAGAGGAAGGCGACGACCAGCAGGATGTACGGCAGCGGGACGGTGCCCGCCGTTGGCAGCTCAGGACTGCTGAGCTCGGGCAGCAAATGAAACGCCACCAGCCCGAGCATCGCGCCACCAGCCACGCCATAGACGATGTGCAGCCGCCGGTGCGCGCGGAGCGCCACCGCACCGCCAAGCATGGTGGTGAAAAACGGGAGGATCTTAAGGAGAGCAATCACAGATGGGAATGATACTCATTATCAGGTAGAATGCAAACAGTGTCTGCTTCGCCGCCACATCACCACCACTCCGCCTCCCCGGTCTGGGAGGCGCATGCGCGCGCGGCACTTGCCGCTCAGGGCTCGCGCGCGGGTGGCGCACGCCAGCTCGTCATCGCCGCGCTTGCCGGCCAGGATTGCTGCGCGAGCGCACAAGAGATCCACGCCCGAATCGCGGGAACTGGCGGTGCCACGGGCATCGCCAGCGTCTATCGCACGCTCGACCTACTCCATGGCCTGTCGCTGATCACCCGCATTGACACCGGCGATGGCGTCGCTCGCTTCGAGCCCGCTCATCCCGATGGTGCCCATCACCATCACCTCGTCTGCGACACGTGCGGCAGCGTTGAGGCTTTCCACGACGAGGCTCTTGAGACGGCCATCCACGCAGTCGCCGACCACGTCGACTTTCGCGTTGACGCGCACGACATCGTGCTTCGCGGCGCCTGCCGCACCTGTCGGTAGGCGCCCTCACAACGACGACGGGCCGAGGATTTCTCCCCGGCCCGCAGCATCGTTACCTTGTCGCGAGAACTACTCGACGACCTCGGCAAGATCTGCCGGCGGCGCATCGGGAGTCGGTGGGACGATGTCCATCGAGACCTCGTCCGTGCCCTCCTTGCGGTCCACCAGAATCGTGGAGCCAGGTTGCATCTGCTGGGCAAGCACGAAGTCGGCCAGCGGATCCTCGAGGATACGCTGGATCGCGCGGCGCAATGGCCGAGCGCCCATCGCTGGGTCGTACCCCTCTTGGACCAGCAGTTCCTTCGCGCTCTCCGTGAGTTCGATCGCGACCTCGTGGACTTCGAGCTGCTCTCGCAGACGATTGAGCATGAAGTCGACAATGTGCAGGATCTGCTCCCGCGTCAACTTGTGGAAGACGATCACCTCGTCGATGCGGTTGAGGAGCTCCGGGCGGAAGACGCGCTTCAGCTCGGTCATGATCTTGCCCTTCATGTCCTCGTACGACTGACCACTCTCGTCGTCTGCCTGCGAGAAGCCGAAGTTCTGATTCTTCGCGATCGTGGCAGCGCCAATGTTCGACGTCATGATCACGATCGTGTTACGGAAGTCGACCTTGCGTCCCTGCGAGTCCGTCAAGTTGCCCTCTTCAAGGACCTGCAAGAGGATGTTGAAGACGTCGGGGTGAGCCTTCTCGATCTCGTCGAGGAGCACCACCGAGTACGGCTTACGTCGTACGGCCTCTGTCAGCTGACCACCCTCGTCGTACCCGATGTAGCCGGGCGGCGAACCGACGAGACGCGAGACGGAGTGCTTCTCCATGTACTCGGACATGTCCACCTGGATCATCGCGCCGTCGTCGCCAAAGAGGAACTGGGCGAGCGTACGGGCGAGCTCGGTCTTGCCGACACCCGAGGGGCCAAGGAAGATGAAGGAGCCCGAGG
Source organism: Gaiellales bacterium (assembly GCA_964203735.1). GTDB lineage: Bacteria > Actinomycetota > Thermoleophilia > Gaiellales > F1-60-MAGs149 > F1-60-MAGs149. Next base: position 4,760 of record CAXNNM010000061.1, read on the forward strand.
GGCGCTTCGGATCCTTGATGCCGGCACGCGCGCGACGGATCGCACGCGAGACGGCGGCGATTGCCACGTCCTGGCCGATCACGCGCTTGTGGAGTTCTTCCTCCATGCGGATCAGCTTCTGCGTTTCGGCCTCGGTCAGCTTGAAGACAGGGATACCGGTCCACATCGAGACAATGTCGGCGATCTCTTCCTCGCCGATCGACGGCTGCTCGGCAGCGCCTTCGCCCTCGGTCCAGCTCTCCTCGGCCTCGCGCTTGTCGTTCGAGAGCTTGCGCTCCTGATCGCGCAGGTTGGCGGCCGCTTCGAAGTCTTGGCCTTCGATCGCCGTCTCCTTCTCCTTGCGGACGCGCTCGATCTCGTCTTCCAACTCGCGTTGCGCTGGCGGTGCGGACATCGTCCGGATGCGCATGCGCGAGGCGGCCTCGTCGATCAGATCGATTGCCTTGTCCGGCAGGTACCGATCTTGGATGTAGCGACTCGACAACTCGGCCGCGGCGACCAACGCCTCGTCCGTGATGCGGATGCGGTGATGCGCCTCGTAGCGATCGCGCAGACCACGGAGGATCTGGATCGAGTCTTCAACGGTTGGCTCTTCGACACGAACCTCTTGGAAGCGGCGTGCCAGCGCCTTGTCGCGTTCGAGGTACTTGCGGTACTCATCGAGCGTCGTGGCACCAATCGTCTGCAGCTCGCCACGCGCCAAGGCGGGCTTGAGAATGCTGGCCGCGTCGATCGCGCCCTCTGCAGCACCCGCGCCTACGAGGTTATGCAACTCGTCGATGAAGAGGATGATGTCGCCACGCTGCGCGATCTCCTTCATGACCTTCTTCAAGCGCTCCTCGAACTCGCCGCGGTACTTCGAGCCGGCCACGAGAGCCGCTAGGTCAAGCGTGTAGATCTGCTTGTTCTTGAGCAAGTCCGGGACTTGACCACTCGAGACGCGCTGTGCGAGCCCCTCGACGACGGCCGTCTTGCCAACGCCCGGCTCGCCGATCAGCACGGGGTTGTTCTTCATGCGGCGGACGAGAATCTGCATCATCCGCTCGATCTCGGTCTGGCGTCCAACGACAGGGTCGAGCTTGCCTTCGGTCGCCAGCTTCGTCAGGTTGCGACCGAACTGGTCGAGCAACTTCGACGACTTCTTCG
>CAXNNM010000062.1:0-5901 GCA_964203735.1 Gaiellales bacterium
GAGTTGCGCGTGCGGATCGGCTCCCAGCCGCGCGACAGGTGCCACGTCGAAACGTACATGTCGAGATTGAGCGCGGTCTCGAACAGCGAGACGTCAACATCGCAGCCCTCGCCATCGCGGCGAGCGCGCCAGAGAGCGCACATCAATGCCAAGGCGGCTGCGTAACCCGTCGACATATCGACGAGCGACAGGCCGCTCTTCGTCGGCGGGCCATCAGGATCGCCCGTCAGGCTCATCCAACCAGCCATGCCCTGAGCGATGTAGTCGTAGCCGCCCTCAGCCGCACGCGGTCCCGTCATGCCGAAGCCGCTCAAGGAGCAGCAGACGAGCGCGGGGTTGAGGTGCTTCAGGTCGTCGTAGAGAATCTTCAGCTTGCCTGGACCATCGCCGCGCAGGTTCGAGAAGACGGCATCGGCGCTTGGCACCAGCCGCTCGAACGTCGCGCGACCTTCAGGCGAACGTAGATCGATCGAAATCGACTCCTTGTTATGACAGAAGGTCTCGAAAAACAGCGAGTCTTCACCCTCCTGGAACGGCGGCACGTAGCGACCAATGTCGCCCTTGCTGCCGGGATCCTCGAGCTTGATGATGCGCGCGCCCAAGTCGGCCAAATGCACCGTGCCCCAGGGACCAGCACCGTACTGCTCGATCGCGAGGATCGTGACATCTTCGAGTGGTCTGCGCATACGAGAGAGGCTAGCCGGGATCGGGAAAGGACGGAGGCGTGAAAAAGGGGGCGGCAACCGAAGTCGCCGCCCCCTCATGGTTCCAACCTAGCGGCGTGCAGCGACCTTCTTGCCCGTGTGGGGCGAGACGGCCATGCGATGCGGCAACTTGACCAGAGAGAGCAGCTCACCCTGGAAATTGCGGCCACGCTTCTTGGTCAACTGGGCACGAAGCTTCTTCGTAGCCGCAAGATCAAGCACGAGCGTCCTTGGATCAACGACGACACCGTAGGCCTCACGCGCCAACTCGACCGTTGTAAAGTCGTCGTGGATATCCTCGACGACCAGCTTCGGGTCGCGCTTGAGCGGATTGCCGTAGCCACCGCCGTTCGGCTCGATCAGTTGGATTGCGTCGCCAGCCTCACACATCAGGCCGGTCACCTTCGCCGGGATTTCTTCGAAGCCGCCACCTGCTTTGTGATGGCGGACCATCGCCGGCAGGCCGTCATAGCCGCCGAAGATGCCGCGCGGGGGATCGGTATGGCGATCGCCCTCACAGGAGTACGCGCCCGGCTCGAGGAACCGGTTTGTGCGCACGATGCCGACACCACCGCGCCACTGGCCCGGCGCCGCCGGCTCGTCACGCAGCTCGTAGCGCTCCGTCCGCATCGGGAAGCGCATATCGAGCTCCTCGATCGGGTTGTTGCGCGTATTTGCCATCAGGCAGTCGACAGAGTCCATGCCATCGCGGCCCTTACGGCCACCGTACGACCCCTCATTGACCTCGAGGTAGAGCCAGTACTCGCCCTTCTCGGGAATGAAGCCCGCGTACGAGCAGAAGTGGATTGCGGCGGAGTTACCGGCCGTAACCAGCTCCGGCACAACCTTCGACAGTGCGACGATTGTGTTGTCCACGACGCGCTGGCACTGGTTGAAGCGCGAGAAGCAGGCGCGAGGGAAGTTCGGATTGAAGATCGAACCCTTCGGTGCGATCACGTCGACGCAACGGAAGATGCCGTCGTTCTGAGGCACCGGCTCGTCGAGACGATCCTGATCGAGCAGAATCGTACGAATCGCGAAGTACGCGGCAACCAGCAGCGACCCCTCGAATGGCACGTTGTAGCCCGTCGGAACCTCGGCGTTTGAGCCGGTCAAGTCGACCGTCACATGGTCGCCCTTGACGATGATCTTCGTCTCCACCCGCAGCCGCACATCGCGGTTGCGACCGTCGTCGTCGAGCCACGCCGTCGGTGCGATGTACTCACCGTCCGGCAGTTTCTTGATCTCGGCGCGCAGGCGCTTCTCCGAGTAGTCCATCCAGTCGTACGCAGCCGACATGCACGTGTCTGCGCCGTACTTCTCGAGCAGACGGTAGAAACGATCGCGACCGAGGATGCAGGCGGCCTTCATGGCCTCCATGTCGCCGCGGTTCATCGTCTCGGTGCGGACGTTGTCGAAGACCATGCGATCCAGGTCCTCGTTCAACACGCCACCCTCGTACCACTTGAGTCCGTTGTAGATCTTCGACTCGGCGTACATGTCGAACGCATCCGCGTTGATACCCGGATACGAACCACCGACGTCGGCGACGTGAGCGGTGACGGCAGCAAAGCCGAGCAGCTCGCCCTTCCACAAGATCGGCACAGCCACCGCGATATCCGGCGTATGCGACGCACCCAAATAGGGGTGGTTGTGGATGATGATGTCGCCTTCCTTCAACTCGTTCTTATCAACGCGATGCAGGAAGCCGCGGATGTACCACGGCAACGAACCAATGTGCATCGGCGTCGACTCGGACTCGCAAAGCTCGCGACCCTCAGCGTCGAACAGGCCCGCGCCGAGATCCTCGGATTCGCGGATGATCGACGAGTACGACATGCGGAACAACACGCCCGCCATCTCTTGTGCAATTGCATCGAACGCACCACCGAGCACGCGGAGCGTGATCGGATCGACCCCCACCCGCTTGCGGGTGGGCTTACCGGGGTTGATGCCTACTTCGGGCAGATCAGCCATTAGGAATGCCTCTTCTCTCGCAGTTGGGGGTTAGTGACCGCTCTCAGCGGCCTTGGCCACTGCAGCGGAGTACTTGATGATGAGGTTGCCGTGCTTGTCCACGTCGGCCGTGTAGCCGGGCGGGACGACGCTCGTCGAGTCGAACTGAGTGATGATCGCCGGACCAGCAATGTGGTTGCCAGCGAGCAGCTCGGTGCGCTCGTAGAACTTCGTCTTGAACTTGGCGGGCTTGCCGGCCTTCTCGAACCAGGCATCGGCCGTCAGCTTCAGCGCGTTCTTGGGCGGAGTCTTCGTGCCCTTCTTGACCAGCGTCGGCTTGAGACCCGGCATCGCACCGATGGCACGAACACGGATGTTCGCGATCTGCACGTCAACGTCCTCGAAGCGGCGCGAGAACTCTTTCTCGTGCGCCTCGTGGAACTCATTCTTGACGGCCTTGACCCACTTCTCGTCAATCGCGCCAGCCTTCGCGTCAACGCGAAGCTCGTAGCCCTGACCCTCGTAACGGGCATCGACGATGCGCTCCAAGCGGATGCGCTTCTTGTCGATCTTGTCGGTTGCGAACTGCTTCATCGCTTCCTTCTCGAGCGCAAGGAACTGCTTCTCGAGGGTGGAGCGCGTCTTCGGGTTCGAGACAACTTCAGAGGCCATCACGTAGGCCGTCTTCGTGTACTCGTAGACGAGGTCGGTGGTCAGGAGACCAAGCGCCGCCGTGATGCCCGGATAGTTCGGGACCAGCACGTGCTTGACGCCAACCTCAGGTGCGATGTGGCTCGCGAAGAGCGGGCCGCCACCACCTTCGGCGACCAGCGCGAACTCGCGCGGATCGAAGCCCTTGCGGACCGACGACTGCTCGATGGCGTCGACCATCGAATGCACGAGCACCTTAAAGATGCCGAGTGCGGCCTCTTCCGTGGTCAGCTTCAATGGCTTAGCGATCTTCGTCTCGACGGCCTTGCGGGCGAGGTCGACGCGGAGATCCTTCTTGCCACCAAGGAACAACTCGGAACGCAACCAGCCGAGCGCGATAATCGCGTCGGTTGCTGTTGGCTCCGTGCCGCCCTGGTCGTACGCTGCGGGGCCTGGCATGGCGCCAGCCGAGCGGGGACCGACGCGGAAGATGCCACCCGAGTCGATGTACGCGATCGAACCGCCGCCAGCACCAATCGTGTCGACATCGACCATCGGGATCATCGCCTGGTACGGGCCGACCTTCGTGTCGAGCAGGTGCTTCATGCGCAGCTTGCCGTCTTGTGCGAGGCCGATGTCGGCAGATGTGCCACCGACGTCGAGCGTGATCACGTTCGGCTCACCGGCCACACGGCCAGCCCAGATGCCACCGACGACGCCGGCGATCGGGCCCGACATCAACAGGTTGACAGGACGCTCGCTGGCGGCCTGTGGCGTTGCCACACCCGCTGCGCTCGTCATCAGCTGAACGCCGGTCTTGACGCCCATCTTGCGGAGCTCGGCGTCGAAGCGCTTCACGTAATGCGAAACCTTCGGGCCGACGAAGGCGTTGAGGGCGACGGTCGAGAAGCGCTCGTACTCGCGGTACTGCGGGATCACCTCGGACGAGACGGAGATGTACGCCTCCGGGAACTCCTCGCGCACGATGGCGGCAACGCGCTTCTCATGCTCGTCGTTGAGGAACGAGAAGAGGAGACAGACGGCGACAGCGTCGACCTGCGCCTTCTTCAGCTTGCGGACCTGCGCGCGGACCTCACGGTCGTTGAGTGGAATCTGCACCGAGCCGTCGGCGAGAATGCGCTCGTTGACGGTCAGGCGATTGCGGCGACGCGCGATCGGGTAGGCCTGCCACGGCAGGTTCTGCCACAGCGAGAAGTTCATCGGCTTCTTATGGCGCGCGATATGCAGGACGTCGCGATAGCCCTCGGTCGTGATCATGCCGACGTTGGCACCGTTGTGCTCGATCACGATGTTGGTGGCGACAGTCGTACCGTGGAACACCTGATCGAGGTCGGATGGCTTGATCTTCGCCATCTCGCATAGCGTTGCAATTCCCTCGACAGTGGCAATCGATGGGTCCGCCGGTGTCGACGGCGTCTTATGCACCAGCACGGTGCCTTTCTGATCATCCACGTAGATGAGGTCGGTGAACGTGCCACCAACATCGACTCCGATGCGCTTCATCCCGCTCCTCCGATTGCGTTTCTCTCTTCGTACCAAAGGCACGATAGCCCACTTATCAGGGCGCCCGCAATAAATCCTCTGGTGACAAGGCGTTATAGAGTGAATCACCCGCCGGTGTCAAACCGGCAGGCCACATTAATCTGATGCATACGACCCCCACTCAGCGCCCTTCGTGGGGACTCATCGCCCGCGTCTGTCTGATCGCGATCGGCATTGGCTACAACTTCGCACTGATCGGACCGATCGCGCGGAGGCTCAGTGATCAGTTCGGAGTCAGCCTCGGCATGATCGGGCTGTTGACCACTGGGGTGCTGGTCACGCACGCGCTCTCGCAGTTGCCGGCCGCGGTCCCGGCGCAAAAGTACGGCCCGCTCAGGCTCGTGCGGTATGCCTTCGTGCTCGTCGCCATTGCCAATCTGCTGGGTGCGATTAGTCCGGTCTTCTGGTTGCTTGCTGCGACGCGCATGATTGTGGGTATCGGTACTGGCCCCGTGTTTGTCGGCGGTCTCGACGGGAGTCGCCGGCTCGGAGGCGCGTTTCTTGCGGGTGTCTTTGGTGGTGCCGCGACGTTTGGTCTTGGGCTCGCGCTCGTGATGGGTGCAGCGTTTGATGCCTTCGGATGGTCGTGGCACCTGACCTTTATCGTTGCCGCAGCCTTTGCACTCGCTGCCGTTGTGTTTGGACCGAAGGACAAAGACGAGCCACGCCCACAGACGGGCAACGTGGTCGATCATCTTGGCGCCGTCCTGCGCTCGGGTCCACTCTGGCGCCTCGCGTTGATCCATTCGGCGACCTTCGGCGCCAGCCTCGTGGTCGGCGCCTGGATCGTCATCTACTTCCGAGAGGGCGCGATAACGGGTTTCTTGGCGGGCGCGATCGGCTTCTCACTGCTCGCGATGACGGCGATCTTCCGGCCGATTGGTGGCGCGCTCTTTGCGCGGGGTGTTAGCTGGCGTGTGATCGGCCCGACGGCGGTGCTGACGTGCGGGCTTGGTCTCGGCGTGCTGTCGATCGGGCTGCCGTCCTGGCTGGCCCTGGTCGTATCGCTCGTGATTGGCATCAGCTT
>CAXNNM010000063.1:0-5875 GCA_964203735.1 Gaiellales bacterium
TGCAGCGTTGCGACATCGGTCCAAGCCTGCTTCGGCAGTACCGCTAGGCCACTGCGAGCGACAAAATCGCTGACAATCGGGTCGGACAGGCGCGGCTCTGCCGGCAAGGCGGTGTCGAGCCACGTCAACTCTGCGTCGGGACCAGAGAGCGCAACCACCTCCGCCTGCGCTGCCTCAACGGAACGCCCCGGCGCGATGCGCACATTGACGGAAAGCTCGACGCGGTCGGGCAGCACGTTGTGGGCAATGCCGGCGTTGAGCATGGTGACGGTGACCACATCGTGGTAGAGCAGGCCGTCAACCTCGACCGGAACAGGCGCGCGTTGCGCAAATCGTGCGAGCGCCTCGGCAAGCGCGAGCGAGATCGCATTGTCGCCCTCCCACGGGCGGGCCGAGTGAGCGGATTTGCCACGAAAGACAACCCGGGCGTTGAACGAACCGACGGCTCCGGCGTGGATCGTGCCGGCCGTCGGCTCCAGCACGACGGCCAACTTCGGCTTCGGGTCGAGCAGCGTGGAGTCGGCGAGTACGCGATGAATGCCGTTATCCGAATTTGGGCCTTCCTCGCGGTCGTAGAAGATGAAGGCGACGGGCTGAGGCGCATCGACCATCCGCTCGAGGAGGCGCAACATGACGGCGACGCCGCCCTTCATGTCGGAGGCCCCGCGACCAACGATGCGCTGATCCGTTCGCTCGGCGACCCCACCAGCCCAATTCGGCACCGTGTCGAGGTGGCCGACCAGGACGATCGCCGAGCCGGGGCCACCCGTCCGCGCCACGAGCGAGTTGCCGATGCGCTCGGGAACGATTCCAAGCTGGCGCACGCGGCTCTCGACGGCGTCGGCGAGTCCCTGCTCGTCGCCGTACTCCGAGGCGGTCGCAACGAGATCGAAGCAGACGTCGGCAACGCTTCCACTGAGGAAGGGTCTAGACATCCACATCGAGCTCGCGCAGTGCCGAGTTGAGCGAGGTCTTACGGTCGGTCGACTCGGTGCGCTCGCCGATAATCAACGCGCACGGCACGTCGAAGGTACCGGCGGGAAACTGTCGCGGTCGCGTGCCGGGGATGACGACCTTGCGGGGCGGCACGTACCCGACATGCTCCACGGGCTCGCTCCCCGAGACGTCGATGATCTTGGTCGACGCAGTCAGAATCACGCCCGCACCCAAAACTGCCTCGGCACCAACATGAACACCTTCCACGACGATCGCGCGCGAACCAACGAAGGCACCGTCCTCGATAATCACCGGACGCGCACCCGGCGGCTCAAGAACGCCGCCAATGCCGACGCCTCCCGAGAGGTGGACGTCGCGGCCAATCCAGGCACCCGAGCCCACGGTCGCCCAGGTATCAACCATCGTGCCCGAACCAACGTGTGAGCCGATGTTGACGTACGAGGGCATCAACACCGCGCCGGCCTCGACGAAGGCGCCATAGCGAACCGTCGCTGGCGGCACGATGCGCACGCCCGCGACGTTCGACTTGAGTGGCACCTTGTCGTGGTACGTGTACGGGCCGAGCTCGATGATCTCCATCTGCTGCTGGCGAAAGAAGAGCAGGATCGCCTGCTGAATCCAGCCGTTGACGTTCCAACTGCCATCGGGCTGTTGCTCGGCAAGGCTCACCTCGCCGGCGTCGAGCAGAGCAATCGCCTGCGAGACAGCGTCTCGGGCCTCCTCTGCGGGCGTATCGCCGCGGAAGGCGGACTCAATGGTTTCAACTAGCTGCGTGGACATACGCGAATCGTATCGGGGCTAGCGCTGGAGCTGCGCCTCGATGTCCGCTGCGATCTCGCCGATCGTGCGATTGGCATCGATTGGCTCGGTGTTCGGCAGCTTGCGGAGCCACGTGTCTTGGCGCTTGGCGTACTGGCGTGTTCGCACCGACAGGAGGCGCTCACATTCTGCGCGATCGATCTCCCCTGCCAGCAAGCGAGTGACGTCCGCCACGCCGTGCGCGCGTGCGGCAGTCGTCGAGGGCGCTGTCGGCTGCCGGAGCAGGTGTTCGACTTCGGCGATTCCACCCTGGTCGAGCAGGATCGGCGTGCGGGCATTGATCTGCGCGTGCACCCGAGCACGATCGATCTGGAGTGCAAAGATCCGAGTGGGCAGACGCGTCGTCTGTGTCCACAGCTGATCGTCGCCCGATGGTGCCAACGACGCGCCGACGGAGGCCAACTCGAGGGCGCGAACCACGCGCCGCGTGTCTGTTGGGGCGATGCGAACTGCCGCTTCACTGTCCTCGCGTGTCAGCCAGGCGTGAGCCTCGACCGGCCCGAGTCGCTCCACCTCGGCTGCGATGCGGACGCGCTCGTCGGGGTCGACGTGTGGTGGAAACGACACCTCGGCAAGCGCAGCTCGTAGGTAAAGGCCGGATCCTCCAACCACGATTGGTGTTCGATCGCGCGCCATGATCGAATCGATGGCTGCGTGAGCATCGGTCGCGAAGCGCGAGACGTCGTAGGAGACGGTGGGCTCGACGTGTCCGATCAGGTGGTGCGGAATGCCACCCTGCTCGTCCGGCGTTGGCTGGTTTGTCAGGCGCTCGAGTCCGCGGTAGATCTGCATCGAGTCGGCAGAGACGATCTCACCATCGATCGCTTGCGCAAGGGCAACCGCAAGCGCCGACTTGCCCGACGCGGTCGGTCCAAAGATCGCTACCACCGAGCGTTCCATCGCTACACCGTGACGGCGCTGACGACCTGGCCGCGGAGCGTCTGCGAGGTCGAGTCTTCGATCCGAACCGAGACAACGGTGCCGACGGGAGCGGCCGGAGTGAACAGCGTGGTCTTGTTGCCGCGCGTCTTGCCGCGGCAGATCTCGGGATCCTTCCGACTCGGTCCTTCGGATAGCACCTCTTGAATGCTCCCAATCAAGGCCGTGTTGCGGCGGGCGGCGTGGTCCTGGACGAGATCAACGAGCCGCCCCAACCGCTCGTGTTTCAGGTCGTCTGGCAACTGTTCGTCAAAGCCCGCGGCCTCGGTGCCATTGCGGGCCGAGTAGATAAAGGTGTAGGCGTGGTCGAAAGCGGCTTCGTCATAGACTCGAAGCGTCTCTTGGAAGTCTTCCTCGGTCTCGGCGGGGAAGCCCACGATGATGTCTGTCGTCAAGGCGATGTCGGGCATGGCCTCGCGCACCCGCGCCACCAGTTCGAGGTAGCGCTCGGAGTCGTAGGTGCGACGCATGCGCTTGAGGATGCGCGACGACCCCGACTGCAGCGGAAGGTGCAGCTGGTTGCAGACCGACGGTGACTCGGCCATCGCAGCGATCACATCTCCACGCATGTCCTTCGGGTGCGGGCTCATGAAGCGAATCCGATCGATGCCGTCGATGGCGTCGATCGCACGCAGTAGCTCGGCAAACGTGCAGCGCGCATCGGGAGCGAGGTCGCGACCGTAGGAGTTGACGTTCTGTCCCAGCAGGACGACCTCGGTGACGCCCTCGCTCGCTAGTTGGTTGGCCTCGGCCAGGATCTCGCGGACATTGCGGGACCGTTCGCGACCCCGCACGCTCGGCACGATGCAATAGCTGCAGACCGAGTTGCACCCCATCGAGAGTTGCAGCCACGCCTGATGGGAGCGCTCACGACGCTTTGGAAGGTCAGCGGCGAAGTCGTCAAAGCTGCCGAATGCTCCCCGCTCCCCTGTGCCGTTGGCGTTCATCACGTCGCGCAGAGCACCGATGCGTCCCGGTCCAACGGCAGCGTCGACCCAGGGGAAGTCGCGAAAGATGTCGTCGCGTACCGACTCGGCCCAGCAGCCGGCCACGACGATCTGCAGCTCGGGCTCGCGCTCTTTTCGCCCGCGCGCCACATTGAGTGCTTGGATCAGTCGGTCATCGGCGCGCTCGCGGATCGTGCAGGTGTTGAAGACCAGCACGTTGGCCTGCTCGCTGTCGGTGGCCTCCCCCATGCCGGCCGCCTCGAGCATGCCCTTGATGCGCTCCGAGTCGTGCACGTTCATCTGGCAACCAAACGTGGTGACGTGAAAGCGCTGCATGGTCTGTGCCCTAGTGGGCGAGCTCGCTCGTGCGCGACTCGCGGATCACGGTCACCTTGATCTGGCCGGGATACTCGAGCGAATCCTCGATCTCGGCGGCGATCTCACGCGCCAAGAGCGCTGCCATGTCGTCGCTGACCACGCTGGGCTTGACCATCACACGCACATCGCGACCGGCCTGCATCGCGAAGCAGCGCTCGACGCCGGGGTGACGCATCGCGATCTCCTCGAGCGCCTCGAGACGCTTGACGTACTGCTCGAGGCTCTCGCCACGCGCACCAGGCCGAGCGGCGGAAATTGCGTCAGCGGCGATCACGAGAATTGCTTCAACAGAATTGGGCTCGACGTCGTAGTGGTGTGCCTCAACGGCGTGCGCGACAGCTTCGCTCTCGCCGAATTTGCGGCAGAACTGCCCTGAGATAACGGCATGCGGACCTTCGACCTCGTGCGTGACAGCCTTGCCGATGTCGTGCAGGAGCGCGGCCCGGCGAGCAACACGTTCGTCGACCCCAAGTTCGATCGCCATGATCGCAGCGAGGTGTGAGCATTCGAGTGAATGCTTGAGCACGTTTTGGCCGTACGACGTGCGGTAGTTAAGACGACCGAGAATGGCCAGCAACTCGGGATCGAGCCCGGGGACATTTGCCTCGAACGAAGCCTGTTCGCCCGCCTCGCGGATCTTCTCTTCGATCTCTTCCTTGGCGGCGTAGTACGTCTCCTCGATGCGAGCCGGGTGGATCCGCCCGTCAGCGAGCAGGTTCTCGAGCGTGATGCGCGCAATTTCGCGGCGCACTCCATCGAACGCCGACAGCACGACTGCGCCGGGAGTGTCGTCGATGATCACATCAACACCAGTGGTGGCTTCGAAGGCGCGAATGTTGCGTCCCTCGCGACCAATGATTCGACCCTTGAGATCGTCTGACGGCAATTGCACCGTCGAGACCGTGGTCGCGGCCGCGTAGCTGGATGCCGTTCGTTGAATACTCGTGGCAATGATCGAGCGGGCGCGCCGATCACCGTCTTGCTTGGCCTCTTCCTCGATCCGTCGAACCAACTGCGCTGCGTCATGACGCGCACTCTCCTCCACGCGGCTGAGCAGCTGCACACGCGCTTCGTCGGTCGTCATACCACCAACGCGCTCGAGCTCGCGGTCGGCACGGCTCTGCGTCTCCCGCACAGCGGCTTCCGCATCGGCCAGGGCGAGCGCCTGTTGTGCTGTCGCCTGTTCGCGTTCGAGCGCGATCAGCTCGCTCTTGGCGGTGAGGCCCTCTCGTGCAGCGATGCGCTCCTCGAGGCGCGCGATCTCTGCGCGTCGCTCGTCGAGGCCTTGCTCGAGTTCGCGCCGCAACTCAAGCAGGTGCTCCTTGCCGTCAATGGCTGCCTCTTTGCGAATTGTGTCGGCTTCGCGGTTGGCGGTTGCGACGGCACGTTCCGCATCGGCACGTAGTGCCTCAGCCTCTTGTCGTCGTGTTTCGGCCTCTTTGAGGGCTGCATCGCTCGCGCTGCGATCTTGAGCATGCGATCGCTGGCGCACGACCACGCCGCCGATTGCGCCGCCTATGACCAGCGCAGCCACGGCTGCGAGAACGGTCTCAAGCACGTCATTCTCCTGATGTCCGGTACGAACTGTCTTGATCAGACAGTGGAAGTTTCTATGCGGAAGGCTAGCGCGCTCTGGGTCTCGGCTCGGCCGCTTCCGGCGCGACGAGGCCCTAGTCGTCGATCGGTAGGCGCACGAGCCGCTCCGCCACCGACTCATCGAAGCCGCGTGAGGCCAGTCGGTGCCACGCCTCGGCGCCGATGCGAGAGCCAATCGCAATCGCTGCTGCTCGATCGACTGCGGTATCGTCGAGGTGCTGGAGACATGCTTGGATCTC
>CAXNNM010000064.1:0-5847 GCA_964203735.1 Gaiellales bacterium
GATTTGCTCACCCGGCGCCACGGTCTGCAGGGGAGGCAGTGGCAGGTCGTGCTCGGAGAGCTTGGCCTCAACCATTGCGGTCGTAAACGGCAGCGAGATCATGCGGCCGATCGGTGTACCCGACCGGATCAGGTGTGCAAGCGCAGCGACATGATCGTCGTGAGCGTGCGTAATCAGCACGGCATCGATCGGGCGACCCTTCAGGGCACGCACGTCAGGCAGGTAGATGTCGACGCCAAGGCCGCGATCGTCGCCATGCGGAAAGCCGATGCCGCAATCGATCACGAGGCGGACATCGTCGTGCTCGATGACCATCATATTGCGCCCGACTTCGCCGAGACCGCCAATCGGCGTAATGCGAATCGGGTCCATCACGCCCGACACGGTAACGCGAAGTGCGGGTTGCCCGCGCCGGGCGACGGGGCGGAGGTCGAATTTCTGGCATACTCATGCCCGCTCGGGGTATGGCGCAGCCTGGTAGCGCGCTCCGTTCGGGACGGAGAGGTCCGCAGTTCGAATCTGCGTACCCCGATGAGCAGTCAAGGGCGGCCTCCCGAGCCGTCCCGCCCGTAGTCTTAGGTGATGCCCTACGGCTGGCCCTACCTCGTGATCGTGCTTTTGCAGGCCTCGATCATCCCGCTGGTCCGCGACCCTGCGCTCTTGCCACGCATTCCGCGGCACTCACTGCTGGGCCTCTTGCCGCTGGTTGCGATTGGTGGGGGCGTGATCTTCCTGGGTGCCGTGCCGAGTGCAGTTGGGTTTGTCACAACGCTCGCTGCCTTCGCGGTGCCGCCGCTTGCGCTGTTCGCGGCCTGGCATGTGCGCCGCGCCGCGCTGCCGCTCGCGATCGTCTCGCCGATCCTGTGGCTGATCGTCTGGCGTCTCCCAACCACTGGGTGGACGCAACTAGCAGGCGACCTGCTGATTGTGCTCGCGGCCGTCTCGCTGGGACGACTGACCGGGTGGATTGCGCCGCGCGCGGCCTTGGTCGTCGGTGTTCTCGTCGCGACAGCAGTCGACGTCTGGCAGGTGTTGACGATCCAAGTTCAGCCGGTCGCCACGGCGCTCTCGACAGCGGTACCAGCGCGTGGACTACCGGCGTTGCAGCAGTTCGAGATGCTGGGTGCCTCAATGGGCTGGGGCGACGCCTACCTTGCTGCACTCGTTGGGGCGATCGTGGCCTCACGCGTGCGCGCGACGGTTGTGGCGACGGTCGTCACGGCGATCGCGGGCCTCTCGCTCGGGCTGCTCTTTAACGTGCTCGATCTGCTCCCCGCCACGGTTCCTGTGGCGGTGGGACTGATTGCTGCCGGCTGCGTTGAGCACCGTGCTGTGCGCGCATGGGTGCAAGCGGCAAGCGATTGCCGAAAACGCCCTAGGATGCCCATAGACAAGGAGGCTTGACCAGCCATGGCGACGACGATGCCCAAGCTCGATGAACAACTTTTGATCGGTGGAACTTGGACCGACGCGACCGGTGGGGCACGTTTTGACGTGACCGACCCGGGCAGTGGTGCGACGGTCGGATCTGTGCCGAACGCGACGCAGGCCGATGTGACGGCCGCGATCGACGCCGCTGCTGCGGCCCTTCCAGGCTGGCGCTCGACGCCGGCGCTGCAGCGTGCGCGCATCCTCCGCAAGTCTGCCGATTTGATGCGCGAGCGTGCGCTTGACATCGCGACGTGCATGACCTCCGAGCAGGGCAAGCCGCTTGCCGAGGCGAAGGGCGAGGTCGAGTACGCCGCCTCCTTCTTTGAGTGGTTCGCTGGCGAGGCCGAGCGCGTCTACGGCCAGGTCGTCTCGCCGATGAATACGAATAACCGCGTGCTCGTGCTGCGCCAGCCTGTTGGCGTGGTCGCGGCAATCACGCCGTGGAACTTCCCGGCCGCGATGATGACGCGCAAGCTCGGCCCCGCGATGGCTGCCGGCTGCACCAGTATCGTCAAGCCCGCCAGTGCGACGCCGCTGACGGCTGCGCTCGTGCTCCGTTGCATCGAGGATGCTGGTGCACCTGCCGGCGTCGTCAATCTCGTCACGTCGCGCGACGCCGCTATGGTCGCCGATACAATCTTCACTGACGCCCGCGTCAAGAAGATCTCGTTTACCGGTTCGACAGAGATCGGGAAGGACCTGATCCGCGCCTCGGCACACCAGGTCAAGCGCCTCAGCCTCGAGCTGGGCGGCCATGCGCCGTACATCATCTTCGAGGACGCCGATCTCGACGAGGCAATCGAGGGTCTGATTGCCTCCAAGTACCGCAATGCGGGACAGACCTGCGTCTGTGCCAACCGCGCCTACGTGCAGCGAAGCGTCTATGACGACTTTCTCGCCCGACTCGTCAAGCGTGTCAGCGAGATGCCCGTCGGTCATGGTCTGACCGAGGGCACGGTGATCGGCCCGATGATCAACGAGGCCGCAGTTGAGAAGGCCGACGAGCACGTCCAGGACGCACTCGCCAAGGGTGCCAAGCTGGCCTACGGCGGCCACCGCCTGACGGAGGGCGAGTACGCCAACGGTGCGTTCTATGAGCCGACCATCATCGACGGCGTCACGCCCGACATGCTGATCCACTACGAGGAGACCTTTGGTCCCGTGGCCGGCCTGACGGCGTTTGATACCGAAGACGAAGTGATCGAGCTCGCGAACTCTTCCGAGTACGGCCTCGCCTCGTACTTCCACACCAAGGACTATGCGCGACTCTTGCGTGTCGCCGAGCGTCTCGAGTACGGCATCGTTGGCGCCAACGCGGGCATCATCTCGGCGGCTAACGCGCCGTTTGGTGGTGTCAAGGAGTCGGGCTACGGTCGCGAGGGTGGCTCGGTCGGAATCGATGAATATCTCGACGTCAAGTACGTCTTGATCGGCGCAGTGGGAACGGTCTAGACGATGCGCGCCGTCCGTCAACATGCCTACGACGCACCACTGGTTGTTGAAGAGGTGCCGGCACCGGTGGCCGGGGTTGGCGAATCGCTGATCTCGATTACCTATGGGGCCGTCAATCCACTCGACGTCTGGATCTCGCTTGGCAGCGTTGGTGCGGCTGGACCGCTCCCACGAACGCCAGGCTGTGAAGGCGTTGGCGCGACCGGCGATGGTCAGCGCGTGGCGTTTCGCGGCGCCGGTCTGGGTATCGTGCGCGACGGCGCGTGGGCCGAGCAGGTTGCCGTGCCCGATGTGGCGCTGGCGGCGATTCCTGAAGGCTGTTCCGATCAGGAGGCTGCTGCGCTTGGCATTCCGGGCGTGACGGCGCTTGATTGTCTCGACCTGACAGAGGTCGATGCGGGCACCACCGTGTTGGTGCTCGGCGCATCGGGCGGGGTCTCGACGATCGCCATGCAATTGGCGAAGACGCGTGGAGCGCGGGTGATCGCACAGACCGGCTCTTCCGAGCGCGTTGGCCAGATCTCGCGTTATGCGCACGAGGTCGTCGTTGCCGACGCTGCGACGCTTGAAGAGGAAGTGCGGCTCCTCGCACCCGAGGGCGTCGACGTGATCGTCGATCCGCTCGCTGGAGCATTTGCGGCGCCGTGCGTGCGTCTGTTGGCAGCAGGTGGACGACTCGTGCTCTACGGCGCCAGCGCCGGCTCCGAGTTCTCGTTTGCTCCTCAGGAGATGTACCGCAAGAACGCTCGGGTGATCGGCTACAGCGGACTGCCCGTAGCGCCCGCGGCGACGGCCCGCAGTCAAGAGGCGTTGTTCGCTCTGGTCGCAGCCGGGACGCTCGAGGTTGTGATCGCCGACGAGCTTTCGCTCGACGATGCCAACATCGCCATCTCGCGTATTCGCGAGAACAGCGTTGGTGGCAAGCTGCTGCTGAAGCCCTAGAGCTCCTCGGGCTCGGTCAGAGCCGCGATCCGCGCGTTGCGCTTGCGGCGCCGTCGCCAGACGACAAACATTGCGAGCAGGCGAATTCCGAGCATCCCAGCGCCGAGAAACACGAGCGCAACAATCACGAAGGCCTGCTCCGGCAGCCGGCCGAGCTCGACCGTGCGGATTGCCATGGCGATTACGACCATGCCGATCCAGACGATTGCGCCGCGTCGAATGCCGCGGGGTGACCGAGGGAGATTGACGACAATTGCGCTGATGACGTAGCCGACTAAGAACGGCCAGGCGACGGCGAAGACGGTCAATGGTGTGAGAGCGTTGGCGTGGTTTTCGCGTCCCAAAATCGCGAAAAGACAGATCCACGCGACATCAAGGAGGAGCCACGGCATACGATGATGATCGCATGAGCACCCACGATGTCCCCGGGATCGTCCTCGCAGTTGGTGGTGGACTTGCGGCCGTGCGTACCGAAACGGGCGAGGAGCGCATCGCCAAGTTTGCGGGTCGCCTCGAAGAACGACCCGTGGCGGGCGATCGTGTGCGGCTCTTCATGGAGACCGACGAGGGTGCGCGTATCGATGTGATCGAACCGCGCACCACCGAGTTACGACGCCAACAACGGATGCGTTCCGAAGGCGAGCGGGCGATGAAGGAGCAGGTGCTCGCGGCCAATGCGGAGTGCGTGCTGATCGTCGCTTCGGTCACCGACCCGCCACTGCGGCGTGGCCTGATCGACCGTATCTTGGTCGCAGCGTGGCGTGGGGGGATGGAGCCGCTGCTGGCAATCACGAAAGAGGATCTCTCGGACCGTGCTGACGAGTCGCCCGAGGCCGTGCTCGCCGACTATGCCGCGATTGGTGTGCCGGGCGTCCTGATCGACGTCCGCACCGATGCGGGTGCCGATGCGGTGCGCGAGCTGATCGCTGGGCGCACGGCAGCGGTGATCGGCCATTCGGGTGTCGGCAAATCGACGTTGGTCAACGCGTTGACGGGTGGCACGCTGACGATTGGTGCGATCCACGAACTGTCGGGTCGTGGTCGACACACGACGACGACAGCGACGTGGCTTGATCTACCGGGTGGGGGAGGGCTGATCGACCTGCCGGGTATTCGGAGTTTCTCGCTGGCGGGGATCACGCCGCACGACCTGGCCGATGCCTTTGGAGACATCGCCGACAGCGCGACCAAGTGTCGCTTTAGCGACTGCCGCCACGTCGGCGAGGCCGGCTGTGCGGTCGAGAGCACGGTCGAGCCGGCGCGCCTGGCCAGCTATCGCAAGCTGCTTGAAGAGCTCGAGCGCGGCTAACTCGCACCGCTAGGAAGCACAACTAGATCTTGCCGATTGCCTTCTTGAGGCGATCAAGTTCCCGCGACTTTGCGGTCAACTCTTCGAGTTGAGCCTCAAGCGCCGCGACGTGCTTGTGCAGTGCATCGATGGCGGCACGCGCATCGTGCGCCAGTCGCTCGGCCTGTGCTCCACCCACTTTCTTGGCTGCGTGTGTCGTGGTGCGAGCGGATTGTCGTACGCCGCCGCCACCTGGCTGCCGTTTGGCGATGCGGTAATACGTGGTGGTGACGGTGGCCGCAGAGCGCCCGGTCTCGCGCGCAACCTGGGCGAATGCCTCGGTCTTGTTCATGCCGCGGTCGATCAGACGTCGTACCTGCGCGTAGGTTTCTGGGCCAATCGAGCCACGGGCCGATTGGGGGGCGCCTTCAGAGCGGAATTCAGACATAGGAAAAGATTGTCATATCTCACAAGCCCTCGAGGCATACAAAAAGTACTGTCAAATACAACAAGAACAGGACTATTACGTAAGATCATGTCCGCTATTTGACTGTTTGAAATGTAAGCCGTCGGTAGCTATTGCGCGCGGTGTTGTCCGACGTCGGTCACAATGAGGACATGCAGCGTCTACCTCGAATCGTTTCGTTCCTCGCCTTGATTGCTATTGCGACAGCGCTTGCCGCCTGCGGTGGCAGCTCGCTCGCCTCCGATCCGGGCAAAGTCTTGCAGGAGGC
>CAXNNM010000065.1:0-5832 GCA_964203735.1 Gaiellales bacterium
GTCACTCACGACAGTTTCCCGACTTCAAGGAGCTATTCCGACCTGATGTCCACGCTCTTCGCCGAACACGCCGTGCTGATCGCACTGGTGTGCGGAGTTATCACCGTCCTATATGGAGTGATCCTGACTCGCTGGGTCCTCTCGAAGCCTGCGGGCGACGACAAGATGCGGGAGATCGCATCTGCCATCCAGGAAGGTGCCTCCGCGTACCTGAGCCGCCAGTACCGAACGGTGGCAATTGTTGCTGCCGTCCTCTTCCTGATCCTCCTGTTCGTGCCCGACTTGGGTGGCTGGAAGGTCGCTGTCGGTTTCTTGATCGGCGCCATTTTGTCGGCCGCTGCCGGTTTTATCGGCATGAACGTTGCGGTGCGTGCCAACGTCCGCACCGCCGAGGCAGCCAAGAGTGGTCTGAGCCCCGCAATGGACGTCGCCTTCAAGGGTGGCACCGTGACGGGCGTGCTCGTCGTGGGCCTTGGCCTGATTGGTGTGGCTGGCTACTACGGTGCACTTCTGGCCGCCGGCTACGACCAGAGTGAGGCACTTCGAGGCCTGATCGGTCTCGGCTTCGGTGGCTCGCTGATCAGCGTGTTCGCACGCGTTGGTGGCGGCATCTTCACGAAGGGTGCCGACGTCGGCGCCGACCTGGTCGGCAAGATCGAGGCTGGCATTCCCGAGGACGACCCGCGCAACCCGGCCGTGATCGCCGACAACGTTGGCGACAACGTGGGCGACGATGCTGGCATGGCTGCCGACCTCTTCGAGACCTATGCCGTCTCGTTGGTCGCTGCGATGCTGCTGCTCAGCCAGTTGTCCGACGGCAACGCCGCGCTGGTTGGCCTGCCGCTCGTCCTTGGTGGACTCTCGGGTCTCGCCTCGATCGTCGGCACGTTGCTCGTTCGCGTCAAGGAAGGCGGCTCCGTGATGGGCGCGCTCTACCGTGGCGTGCTCGTGTCCGCAGTGCTTTCGGCGCTGCTCTTCATCCCAGCCATCTTCGCTCTCGATAGCGACATCATGGCCAGCACCACACATTTCGATGGCGCGTCGACCGGCCAGATCTTTGGCTGTGCGATCATCGGCTTGGTCATCACCGCTCTGCTGATGGCAATCACCGAGTACTACACGGGCACCAAGTGGAAGCCCGTCAAGGACGTGGCAGAGGCCTCGACCACAGGACACGCCACTAACATCATCAGTGGCCTCGGCTACTCGATGCAGGCAACGGCAGCGCCTGTCGTTGTGATTGGTGGCGGCATTCTGCTCGCCAACGCGTTCGCCGGTCTTGCTGGCATCGCAATCGCCGTCGTGGCGATGCTCTCGATGGCGGGCGTGATCATCGCGCTCGATGCGTTCGGTCCCGTGACGGACAACGCCGGTGGTATTGCCGAGATGGCTGGCCTGCCGGAAGACGTTCGCAACAAGGTCACTGACCCGCTCGACGCGGTTGGCAACACGACGAAGGCCGTCACGAAGGGGTACGCAATTGGTTCCGCTGCACTTGCAGCCGTGATCCTGTTCGCCTCGTATCGTGACGAACTGATCGTGCAGTTGAACGATGCTGGAAAGGGTGCGATTGCTGACGCCCTGACGTTCCAGCTGTCCAACCCGTGGGTCATCGTCGGCCTGCTCGTCGGTGGTGCGATGCCATTCGTCTTTGCCTCGTTCTGCATGAGTGCAGTCGGCAAGGCCGGCAAGGCAGTTGTCGAAGAGGTTCGTCGGCAGTTCCGCGAGAAGCCGGGCATCATGGACTACAGCGAGCGCCCAGACTACGGTCAGTGCGTCGACATCGTGACGCGCACCGCGCTTCGCGAGATGCTGGTTCCTGCTGCCATCCCGGTCGTGATTCCGATCGCGGTCGGTGTGCTCGCCATCTGGACGCCGAGCGCACTCCAGATGCTCGGCGGCCTGCTCGTCGGCACGATCGTGACGGGTCTGTTCCTCGCTATCTCGATGACCTCGGGTGGCGGCGCATGGGACAACGCCAAGAAAATGATCGAAGATGGCGCGCATGGTGGCAAGGGTTCGATTGCTCATCAGGCAGCCATTACGGGTGACACCGTCGGCGATCCTTACAAGGACACCGCTGGCCCTGCGATCAACCCGATGATCAAGATCGCCAACATCGTGGCCATCCTGATCATTCCGGCGCTCGTCGTACTCGTCTAGAGCATCAACACGTGGCCCCGTCGACTGCGGTCGGCGGGGCCCTTTGTGTTTCTGGACCTAGTGGACGCGTCTAGGGCTAGATTCCGGCGAGCAGGCCGCCGTCGACGGGCAGCGCCACACCCGTCACCCAGGCAGCTTCGTCAGAGCCCAGGTAGACGAAGGCGTCTGCGATATCGCGCGGGCTGCCGAGTCGGCCGGCAGGATGAAGCCCGGTCGCATAGGCGCGTACAGCGTCAGGATCGTCTTGCTCGGCAAGAAACGTCTCCAGCATCGGTGTCTCGGTAAAGCCGGGACAGACGCAGTTGGCGCGAACACCATGCGGAGCACCATCGAGCGCAATCGTTTTGGTCAGCATCACGACGCCCGCTTTCGTCGCGCAGTAGGCCGCCTGATTGGCAGAGCCATCGAGGCCGACAACCGAGCCGGTCAGCAGCACCGTTCCGTGGTGCTCCTTCAACTGGGGCCAGGCAGCGCGGACGAAGCGGTGCACGCTGGTGAGGTTGGTGGCGACAGCGTCGTCCCAAGTCGCGTCATCGAGGTCCCAGAGCGTGCCCACCACAGGGCGCGCCGCATTGAGCACCAGAAGGTCAATGCCGCCCATGCTCGCGACGGCCGCGGCCACGGCTTCGATAACGGCGGTGGAATCGCGAATATCGCAGACGACATCACCGCCGGCGAGATCCGCCACGAAGCACGCGGCACCTTCCTCGCGGAAACGATCCACGATTCCGGCCCCGATCCCCGAGGCGCCTCCAGTGATCAGCGCGCGCTTACCAGCAAGACGGTTCATGGAGCGATTCTACCCGGCAGAGAGCACGCGGAGCACGACGGGCGTACCTTCGCAGACGTCGAGGTCGGCGATGCGTTGGATCGCGTGACGCGCCGAACCTTCGCGAGCTGGATGCGTGACGATCACGAGTTGCGCGCGACCGTCGGAGGCGCGTTGCACGACGGAGTCGATCGAGACACGATCGTCGGCCAAAATCGAAGCGATCGTGGCGAGAACGCCGGGCTGGTCGCGCACATCGAGCCGGATGTAGAGCGCAGACTCCACGTCGGCCGATGGCACAATCGGAAGCGACCGGAAGAAGCCATCGGCACGTAGGAAGCCACTGTTCGACGTACCAAGCACACCCATCAGGTCACCAATCACGGCCGAAGCAGTCTCGTCACCACCGGCGCCGGGACCAACGAGCGTCACCTCGCGAATCGCGTCGCCTCGGAGCATCACTGCGTTAAACGAACCGTCGACAGCACTGAGGGGGTGAGCGTGGGGGACGAGCGTCGGGGCGACGCCGACGACAACGCCTTGCTCGACTCGACGTGCCTGCCCAATCAGCTTGACGCTGTAGCCAAGGTCTCCCGCGAACGCGACATCGATCGAGTCGAGCGTGTCAATGCCCTCGTGGGGGACGTCGTCGATCGTGACGCGCGTATGGAAAGCAATCGAGGCGAGGATGGCCACCTTCGCGGCGGCGTCTCCGCCCGTCACGTCCTCCGTCGGATCGGCTTCCGCGTATCCAAGCGCCTGGGCCTCGGCGAGCACGGTCGCGTAGTCCGCGCCCTTGGCCATGGCGGTCAGCATGAAGTTCGTCGTGCCGTTGACAATGCCGAGCACAGCGTTGACCTCGCTGGCGATCATCGATTCGCGCAACACCTTGACGACCGGGATCGCCGCGCAGACACTCGCCTCAAAGCGCAGTTGGACACCGTGCTCCTCGGCCGCAGCGAACAATTCGGCACCATGCCGCGCGAGCAACTGCTTGTTGGCGGTGACGACCGATTTGCCGGCTGCGAACAGCTCAAGCATCCAGCCGCGCGTCGGCTCGACGCCACCCATCACCTCAGCGACAACCGTGATCGACGGGTCATCGCGAATTTGAGCAAAATCCGAGGTTAGAAGACCAGCGCGCGGATTGCTGTCCCGAGGCGCCGAAGCGTCGCGCACCAGTGCACGTCGTACCTCGACCGGCGCGCCAACGACGCGCGTGACGTCTTCTTGACGCGCCTGTAAGAGCCGGTCGACGGCAGAGCCAACAGTGCCATAGCCGAGCAGTCCGATGCCGATAGGGGAGGCAGTCATTGAGTTCGGCAGCCTAGCGGTCGGGTACGGTTCTAGCGTCATGTCGTTGTCTTTTCGCAGTCAGGGTCTGATCGAGCGCTACCGCCAGTGGTTGCCGGTCGACGACGAGACGCCGATTATCTCGCTCGGCGAGGGTACGACACCGCTCCTGCGGGCGCCAAGGCTCGGTGCAAGGCTTGGGGTCGACCTCTATCTCAAGATCGAAGGTGCCAATCCGACCGGTTCCTTTAAAGATCGCGGCATGACGATGGCCCTGTCGCGCGCGGCTCAAGACGGGGTCAAGGCTGTTATCTGCGCCTCGACCGGGAACACCTCGGCCTCGGCGGCTGCGTATTCGGCGCGTGCAGGCATTCGCTGCGTGGTGGTGATTCCCGGTGGCAAGGTGGCGCTCGGAAAGCTGGCGCAGGCACAGATTGCAGGCGCCCAGGTGGTCCAGATCGACGGCTCGTTCGATGACGCCTTGCGGCTTGTTCGACTGATGAGCGATGAGCACCCGATCACGCTCGTCAACAACCTCAATCCCTATCGCCTTGAAGGCCAGAAGACAGCGGCCTGGGAGATCATCGACGACCTCGGGCGCGCGCCGGAGTGGATGTGTTTGCCGGTTGGGAATGGGGGCAACATCACGGCCTATTGGCGTGGCTATAGCGAGGCCCAAGCCCGCGGCGAGATCACGCAAATGCCCCGCATGCTGGGAGCGCAGGCCGAGGGTTCTGCCGCGATGGTCCGTGGTGAGGACATCCTCCAACCCGAAACGATTGCCACTGCGATTCGCATCGGAGCACCGGTACGTCGAGAAGAGGCCGGTGCCGCCGCACGTGATTCGAATGGTGGCTTCGCGGCTGCGAGTGACCGCCAGATTCTCGACTGGTTCGGACACGTCGTACGCGATGAGGGCATCTTCTGCGAGCCGTCGAGTGCGTCGACGCTGGCGGGCCTCGCCAACGCGCGTGCCTCCGGTCTCGTTGCAGAGGGGGCCGAAGTTGTCTGCGTCTTGACTGGCAACGGGTTGAAGGATCCCGACAGCGCGATCTCCGAGAGTGCTCCGCCCATCACGATTCCGGCCGAGCGCAACGCGCTTGAGCGTGTCGTGCTGGGTGACTCCCCGTGATCGCGATCTTTGGCGGGGGTATCGCCGCCTTTTGCTGGGGTATGTCCACGGTTTTGGCGGGACGGTCATCCCGCCAAATTGGCGCCGCCTCAACTCTCGCTTGGGTAGGTATCGCCGGAGCAATCGTGATTACCCCCGTCGTCATCTGGTACGGCGTGCCGAAGGCGATCACGCTACAAGACGTCATTCTCGTTCTGGTCGCCGGCTTCGGCTCCGTTGTTGGCCTTCGGCTCACGTACGCGGCACTCGCAAAGGGGAAGGTCGGCGTCGTCGTGGCAATCACGAGTTCGGAGGGAGCGATCGCTGCCATCGTCGCGTTCGTCTTCGGCGAGGCGTTCGGTCCCGTCACCGCTCTTGGGGTGTTGCTCGCCACTGCGGGTGTGGCTGCCGTGGGGTTTGGTCGGCACGTTGATGATAGTCACGAGATGGTTCGCGACAATCGCAGCGCAGCGTTGACGGCGGGTGGTGCGGCGTT
>CAXNNM010000066.1:0-5769 GCA_964203735.1 Gaiellales bacterium
CCCCCTTCTGGACATTGACCCTTAGCAGGCGTCGGTTACGCGTCAGACGCGAGGGCGGCGACGGCTACGCGGCAGACACGAGGGCGGCGACGGCTACGCGGCAGACACGAGGGCGGCGACGGCTACGCGGCAGACACGAGGGCGGCGACGGTTACGCGTCAGACGCGAGGGCGGCGACGGCTACGCGTCAGCCGCGAGGGCGGCGACGACGCCCGCGCCGACCAGCACCGAACCGCCGACGACGAGGGCGGCGGGCAAGGCACCCGTGCCGGCCGCACCGATCAGCGTTGCGAGATCGGCGCCACGCACCAAGAAGATCAGGAGGCCGACTGCCGCGACGGGGCCGAGGCCCCAGATCAGGCGAGGCAGTCCACCCGGGCGCGTGACGAGCGTCCATACCCAGAGCGCAGGCACTGCGATCAGGACCGACGCGGGACTACCGGCCAGCAGCAAGGCGGCGCCACCAAGGCCGATCACAGGAGCAGCGACCAGTGGCAGTGGGGCACGGAAGCGATAGCGCAGCAGGTACGTCGCAATCGCGACCGCGACGATACCGGCGGCGATCACCAGCACCACAGCCACCACGCCGGCACGTGGCCAACCAGACCCCGGCGGCGTATCAATGGCGCCCGCGAGGTTGGTTGCACGTGCGATCAAGACCGTCGCAATCCCGGGCACCGCACCAATCGCGGCGACGATCAACGCCGCACTCCAGCCAGCACGCGACGGGCGCCCCACGAGCAAGGCCTGTCCGGCGGCAAAGAGCGGCCCAATCAGCAGCGCGATCGCTAGTAGCGCAACAGCCTTGCCCGGAATCACCCGTCCCGACACGGCGATGTAGACGCTACTCGGCGGCGATGGTCGCGGCTCGGCATCAAGGCGCACAAGCAGCGTTCCGACCGCAGCACCGACCGCGCCCAGCCGACCCTCATCGATTGCGGCGACACCGACACCCCCGTCACCATCACCCAGCTGAATCGCCGCGACGCCCGCATTAAGGAACGGCACCTGTGCACCCGCAGGCGTGACGGGCGCAATCAGATCGAGCAGCTGCGTAACCGGACTCGCAGGGCTGGCCTCACCTGCAGCTGGCTGGCTCGCGATCGACTCTTCGAGGCCACGCAGCAGGAGCTCTGGGGTGCGGACACCACCCGTGCCTGCGAAGCGAATTGGCAGCACTTCCGTTCGCGACCCAATCGCCTCGAGCGACACCACAGCAACGGGACGCAGCCCAGCGGCACGCAACTCATCAAGCAGCCGTTGATTTCCGGCTTGGCCAACCGTGGCGCCGTCGGTCGACGCCAGCACCAACGTGCGGGCGCGTTCCACACCCGAAAGATCACGCGCCAACTCAACAATCACGGCTGTGCCCGTCGCGTTGTCGTTGAGCCCCGGACCGGGCGAGACATCGTCGCGATTGGCAAGCACGACAATCGCCTCGTCGGACGGACCCGGCTCAACGACCCAAATATTCTCCATCCGCACGTCGGCACCGCGAGGACCTGAAGCAGTAAAGACGGAGCGCTCGACGGTCTCGCCGCTCGCCTCGCTGAGAGAACCTGCAACTCGATCGGCAGCCTGCTTCCCAGTCAGCGTTCCCGGTGCCCGGTCGGGTGCGTAATCGGCGAGCTGACGCGCATAGGCAGCAGCACGCGGCCCGTCAAAACTCGGCGCCACTGCAACCGTCGCAGACGGCCCAGCCGGCGTACGAACACTAATCAGCAGAATGATCAGCGCCAGCAGCGGCGGGACGATAAAGGCAATGCGAAGCGCGCGTCCGGCGGTACTGCGCGGACCTGAAACTCGTTGCACACTGCCACGCTGGTTTACCACAGGCCTGCTGACGGTAGCATTGGCCTGTGCAGAATCCGCCTGTGGTCTTAATCATCGATGACGAAGAGTCGCTTCAGGAGTTGCTGACGCACGCGCTCGAACGCGATGGGTACACCGTGATCGTGGCGGGAACAGCCGCTGAGGGCCTTGCCTCCTTCACGCGCGATTCGCCCGATGCGATCCTGCTCGACGTGATGCTCCCTGACGGATCGGGGCATGACGTCTGCAAGGAGATCCGAGCGACCTCAACGGTGCCAATCATCATGCTGACGGCGCTCGATGACGAAGTCGACAAGGTCGTGGGTCTCGAGCTCGGCGCCGACGACTACATCACAAAACCCTTCGGTATGCGCGAGCTACGGTCACGCGTGCGCGCCGTGTTGCGCCGCGCCGCAATGACGATGCCAAGCGAAGATGAAGCGCCAGTCGTTGAGGAACGCCTCGAGCTCGCCGGCGTCGTGATGGATCGCGCGCGCCACGTCGTGACGGTCGATGGCGCGACCGCCGACTTGACCTACGTCGAATTCGAGATTCTGGCGACGCTGATGACAAGCCCCGGCCGCGTCTACAGCCGCGGCCAGTTGCTCGATGCCGTCTGGGGCTCATCCGACTTCCGCGAGCCGCGCACCGTTGACGTCCACGTGCGTCATCTCCGCGAGAAGATCGAGGCCGATCCAGCGACACCGACGCGAATCCACACCGTGCGCGGTGTTGGGTACCGCTTCGAGGGGTAGCGGCCTGCGATGGACTGGCTCGTCGATCGCGTCTTTCCGTTTCGTCGCCTGACCGTCTGGCTCGGCCTGCTCGTACTCGTCGTCAGTGCGCTCGCGCTGACGTTCTCGTACCTGCTCGTGATCGCCTCGCTCGATGACAGCCTCGTCAGCAACCGCGTCAGCATCACTGCGCGCGCGGCCGAGACATCGGCACCGACCTTCGCGACGAACTTCGCCAGTGCGCTGAGCGGCGCGGAGGGTAGCCCCGACACGAACGCAGTGACGCTTGCCTACGGCTCGCTCACCAATACGGATGCTGCCGTCTACCAGGTGATCGCCGATGGCCACCTGGCGCCGGTGACCACGCTTGCGCCGCCAACTCCGAGTAGCGTGGCGCTTGCAGCGGCGGAGGCAAATGGTGTCCAGAGCGGCGTCGGCGTGGCCTCAGGACGCCGCGTCGCCGAGGCCGCCTACCGGATGCGCATCAGCGGCACGCAGTACGTCGTGGTCCTGCAATCGAGCCTGGAGGACATCGACTCGACCGTCGCGCTGACCAGCCGCCGTAGCCTGCTCGGTGCACTGATTGCGCTGCCGCTCGCGGTCATCATCGGCGCCTTGGCCGCCGCGCTCTTGACCCGCCGAATCCGGCGCCTCGAACGCGCCTCGAGCCGGATCGCTGATGGCAACCTCAGCGAACCGATCGTGGATCGCGGCAAGGACGAGATTGGTGGGCTGGCCGTCGCGCTCGATCAGATGCGCAACGAGTTGGCGAGCACCGACGTCGCGCGACGAACGTTCGTCGCCAATGCCTCGCACGAGCTGCGCACGCCGGTTTTCGCACTCTCCGGCTTCTTGGAGTTGCTGATCGACGAAGAGGACGAGGCGATGCGCAAACAATTCCTCGCCACGATGCAAGATCAGGTTGAGCGTCTGACACGCCTCGCAACGGACCTGCTCGACCTCTCTCGACTCGATGCCGGCAAGTTCGTGGTCGTATGCGAGCCTGTCGAACTCGCCGAAGCAGCCGAGCGGATTGCCCTCGACCTGACCCCCGTCGCCAATCGCCGCGGCGCGACGATCGTCATCGAGACGACACCGGCGATGGCGCTCGGAGACGAGACTCGGATCGGCCAAATCACCCGCGTGCTGATCGATAATGCCATCCGGCACAACCCCGAAGGCGTCACAATCTGGGTGCGTACAGCACAGCGAGGCGACGCCACCGCAGTGATCGTTGAAGACTCGGGCCCGCCGATTCCACCCACCGAAGCGGCAACGATCTTCTCGCGTTTCGCGCGTGGCAGCGGCGCCGGTGAAGGCTCGGGGCTCGGGCTCGCAATCGCCTCCGAACTCGCCGATCGCATGGACGGTCGCTTGGTGCTCGATCAGTCCGGGCCTCACAAACTCTTTCGCCTCGAACTCCCAGCCGATCAAGACCTGCTGTGAATGCAACCAGACAACCCCAACTACTGTCGTTCCATGCTTGACGTTGGCGAACGCCGGTTGACGATCGTTTCGAACCGTGGCCCGATCACCTACACACGCGTGGACGGAGCGCGCGTCGCTAGTCGTGCCGGTGGTGGCCTGGTCTCGGCGCTGCGTGGCCTCGTGCGTTCACATCGGGTGACGTGGATCGCCTGCGCAGTGACCGCCGAGGATCGCACGGTCGCACGCGAGCAGCGGGGTCACGCAGTCCAAGAAGAGGATGCTGCCGGCAACTCGTTCCTGCTCCACCTCGCCGAGCCAGACCCGGCGGACTTCGACCGGGCCTACCACGAGGTCGCGAATCCGCTGCTCTGGTTTATTCAACACGAGCTCTACGACTTGGGCCAAGCGCCGATCGTCAGCGACGACACGCGTGCAGCGTGGGCCGCCTACCGCCGCTACAACGCGACGATGGCCGCCGCCGCCGCGACCGAATACGGCGCGGACGCTCTGATGGTGCACGACTACCAGCTCTACTTGGTCCCCGCGATGCTGCGCGAGGCGGGTGTCACCACGCCGATCTTGCACTTCACCCACATCCCGTGGCCCGCCCCAGATGCCTGGCGCCTCCTCCCGGTCGACCTGCGCACCGAACTCCTCCACGGGCTGCTGGGCGCCGACATCGTTGGTCTTCAGACGGCGCGCGACGTGCACAACTTCTTGGCCACGTGTGACGAGCACCTGACGGAGGTCACCATCGATTTCGACCGGCAAACCGTCCACGTCGTCAACGACCATCAGGGACGCGACGTGCTGATTCGTCACTATCCGATTTCCGTCGATCCGGACGAATTCTACGAACACATCACAGCACCCGAGATGATCGCCGCCACCGCCGAATTGACCGAATCGCGCCCCTGGCACTTGATCCTGCGCGTGGACCGCACTGATCCGTCGAAAAATATTGATCGCGGCTTCTACGCCTACGATCGCCTGCTCACGCGCCGCCCCGATCTCCATGGCGCCGTCAGCCTGCTGACGCTGCTGGATCCTTCACGCCTCTCAATTCCGGCCTACGCAACCTACTTCGACACGATTCAAGCAACGTGTGCTGAGATCAATGCGCGCCATGGTCGGGATGGTTGGCTCCCCATTGACCTACGCATCGGCGATAACTTTCCTGTCGTGATTGCCGCGTATCAACAGTACGACGTCCTGCTCGTAAATGCGCTTGCTGACGGAATGAACCTGATTGCGAAGGAAGCCCCGCTCCTCAACGAGACCGACGGCGTCGTCGTGCTGTCGGAGCGGGCGGGTGCGTACGAGGAGCTCGAGCCGTTCGTGCTCGGGATCGACCCGCTCGACATCGAGGCAACGGCCGCCCAACTCGAGCGCGCAATCGACCTGCCCCCTTCTGATCGCGCAGCGCGCTCGCGCGGGCTCAAGGAATTCCTTTTGAAGCACGACGTCAGCCGCTGGATCGACCTTCAGTTGCGCGACCTTGACGACTTGACGGAGGCACGCCATTGAGTGACCCCTTACTGATCGTCGCCGCTCTCAATGGCACCCGTCAACGCGACGCCTGCCCGAAGGTGCCGCTGTCGCCCGAGGAGCTCGCGGCAGAGGCCAAGCGCGCAGTCGAAGCCGGTGCCGGCATGGTGCACGTGCACGCCCGCAAGACCGATGGCTCCTCCACGTTCGACTTCGTGATCGACGACATCGTGGCTGCGATCCGTGGCGCCGTTGATGTGCCGATCTCGATCTCGACCCAGCGCGCCCGCCAGACGTCACTCGGCAC
>CAXNNM010000067.1:0-5767 GCA_964203735.1 Gaiellales bacterium
ATGATCCGCTCGAAGGGCGAGGCCGGTACCGGCGACGTCGTCGAGGCGGTCCGCCACATTCGTGGTATCACCGGCGAGATCAAGCGCTTGCACGGTATGGACCCGGACGAGGTCTACGCCCGCGCCAAGGAGTTGCAGGCACCGCTCGAGCTGGTGCAGTACTGCGCCCGCGAAGGTCGCCTCCCTGTCGTCCTCTTTACCGCCGGTGGCGTTGCAACGCCTGCTGATGCGGCACTGATGATGCAGCTCGGCTCCGACGGTGTCTTCGTCGGGTCTGGCATCTTCAAGAGTGGCGATCCCGCCAAGCGCGCGCGTGCCGTTGTTGAAGCCACAACCCATTTCCGCGATCCCGCCAAGGTGGCTGAGGTCTCCAAGAACCTCGGCGAGGCCATGGTTGGTCGTAGCGCCAAGTCGATTCCTGAGGACGAGCTGCTCGCCGGACGTGGCTGGTAGCACTCCACGCGTTGGCGTGCTCGCCCTCCAAGGGGCGTTTCGCGAGCACGTGCAGGCGCTCGAACGGCTGGGTGCAACGGCAATTGAAGTTCGAACGCCTGCCGAGTTGAATGGTCTTGATGGACTGATGCTGCCGGGAGGCGAGTCGACCACGATGGGCCTGCTGCTCGATTCGTCGGGTCTCCGCGAACCGATCACCAAGGTCGTTGCTGACGGGCTGCCGGTCTTCGGTACGTGTGCGGGATTGATCCTGCTCGCGACCGACCTGGAGGACGGTACGGATGATCAGCGCACATTGCGCGCACTCGATGTGACGGCGCTGCGCAATGGCTACGGGCGGCAGGTAGCGTCGTTTGAGGCCGCTGTTGATTTGGCGGGAGATGACACGCCGATGGTCGGAATCTTCATTCGTGCACCTCGCATTACGCGGGTCGGCGAAGGTGTCGAGGTGCTCGCCTCTGTTGGTGATGAGCCCGTCGCTGTCCGCAGCGGCTCTATCATGGCGGCAACGTTCCATCCGGAGCTGGCGCACGACGACCGGCTCCACGCGCGCTTTCTCGAGCGCGTGACCACGCATTCGTAGGCGGGAGTACAGGCATGTCCGGTCATTC
This sequence comes from Gaiellales bacterium, assembly GCA_964203735.1. Lineage (GTDB taxonomy): Bacteria > Actinomycetota > Thermoleophilia > Gaiellales > F1-60-MAGs149 > F1-60-MAGs149. Next base: position 1,065 of record CAXNNM010000067.1, read on the forward strand.
CAAATGGTCCACCATCAAGCACAAGAAGGCTGCGACCGATAAGAAGCGCGGTCAGCAGTTCAGTAAGCTCGCCCGCGCGATCATGGTTGCCGCGAAGGAGGGTGGTGGCGATCCCGATTCGAACGCCGCTCTCGCCAACGCCGTCGCGAAGGCGAAGTCGTACTCGTTGCCCCGCGAAAACATCGAGCGCGCGATCCAGAAGGGTGCGGGTGGTGGTGAGGGCGAAAACTTCGAGACCGTCACCTACGAGGGCTTTGGACCTGGCGGGGCCGCTTTCGTCGTTGAGGCACTGACCGACAATCGCAATCGCACCGCAGCCAACGTACGCAGCATCTTTACGAAGGCTGGATCCGCGCTCGGCGCGCCGGGCAGCGTGGCCTGGAAGTTCGATCGCAAGGGCGTTGTGATTCTCGAGAACGTGGCCGACGAGGACGAATTGCTCCTCGCTGCTGCCGAGGCAGGTGCCGACGACTCGGAGGGCGAGGACGGGATCTTCCGCGTCACGACCGAGCCAACAGAACTCTCCGTGGTCCGTATTGCACTCGAAGCCGCTGGGTTTGACGTGGTCAGCGCCGAATTGACGCTGCTGCCGAAGCAGCTCGCCGAGATCGACGATGAAGGCAGTCGCAAGGTCTTGAAGATGGTCGATTCGCTCGAGGATGACGACGATGTCCAAGAGGTCTTCTTCGACGTCGAGATCACCGAAGCCGTTCTGGCCGAGCAGTAGGGTAGACGCGGCGATCGTGTCTCAGCCGCTGATTATCGACTGCGATCCGGGGATCGACGACGCGATCGCGATCCTGCTCGCGCTTGCCAGCCCCGAGCTGGATGTGCTGGCAATCACGACCGTCGCCGGCAACGTCCCGCTCGTAAACACCACAGCGAACGGACTGCGGGTCCTGGACCTCGTCGGCCGCTCGGATCTGCTGCTGGCCGCGGGAGCGGAGCGACCACTCGTACGAGTACCGAACGACGACTCGTCCGAGACGCATGGCGAGACGGGGCTGGATGGCTCGAACCTCCCCTCACCGTCGCGAACGGCTGCGGGAGAACACGCCGTCGATCTGATTGCCCGGCTGGCGTTGGAACGTCCGGGTGAGATCACGTTGGCTGCTGTCGGCCCACTGACCAACGTGGCGCTGCTCGCAGCCCTCCGACCAGACGCCTTTGCTGCGCTCCGACGCATCGTCGTGATGGGTGGTGCGTCGAATGGCGGCAACATGTCGCCGTATGCAGAGTTCAACGTCTGGTTCGACCCTGAGGCGGCCGAGCGTGTGCTGCAGGCCGGCCAGGATCTGACTCTCGTTGGGCTCGATGTGACGCGGCAGGCGCTCCTGACGAGCGGTGATATCGACGCGCTTGAACAACTCCCCACGATCGGCTCCGCGGTGGCGGGGATGCTGCGTTTCTACATGCGCAAGCACGTCGATTGGTACGGCGATGAGGTCGTCTATCAGCACGATAGTCTCGCGATCGCACACCTGATCGACCCCGCGATCCTTGGGCTCGTCCACTGCCACGTGGAAGTTGACACGGGCGTGGGACCGGCTCGTGGATCGACGCTGGTCGATCGCCTCAGCGTTTTCGGTGGCGGCGTAAATGCCCATTGGGCAGAGAGCGTTGACGTCGAGCGGTTTCGCGCGCTGCTACTCGGACGGCTGGGCGAACTCGCCGCCCGTTTGAGCTAGCTGTTCAGCACATGAGCCTGTGAGACGGCTTCCGCTGACGTTCGGGTAGGGATGTCACAAAGGGGTCAGACCCTTTTGTGACATGCGGGGCGTCGTCGGTCTGCCGAGGTGGGTAGGGATGTCACAAAAGGGTCTGACCCCTTTGTGACGCCCCTGCTAGCTCGTCTGCGGCGGAGGATCGCCGGGCTGCCAGGGAGCCGGCGGATACTCGGCTTGGTCGCCCCGATGCTCACCGATCGTCAGGATGCGCAGATCCTGGTCGCCATCGTTGAGAAACTGGTGCGGACGTTCGGGGCCTTCGTGCTTTGCAAAGAAGTCGCCGGGACCTACGCGATACACCTCTTCGCCAACCATTAAGACACCTGTTCCACTGAGCACGAGAAAGCACTCCTCTTCCTCGTGGTGCCAATGAAACTTTGTCGAGCGCTCGCCGGGACGCACAAGGTCGACGTTGACACCGATGCGGCGGAGACCGGCATGCTCACCGAGACGGCTCGAAAGCCCGAAGGTCTCGCCGCCGGGCTCGTATTCGCCTTCGCCCGTGGGTGCGTCTTCGGCGCGCGTTAGCCATTGCGGTCGCCGGTCGCTGCGCTCACGAAGGCGCTCGGCGGGGCGCCCGTCAATCGTCGAGACAGCCCATTCGCCGGCGGGTAAGGTCTTGGTTTCGATCCAACGGCTGGCGGTCACGGCTGTGGGGACTTCGACACAGACAGCCTCCCACTCGCCCTCACCATCGACGAGCAAAAATGAATTTTCAGCTTCGGTCGCGCGCAGCAGCTCTTCCGCTGCGGCCTCGATATCTGGCCACCAGCGGGGGTGGCGCTCGATAAAGGCAATGTGTCGGGCAGGTCGTTCGGCCATGCTCCGCATCGTACGCGACGAACTGCGAGGGCAGGGACGACCGGCGGCGCTCGTAGACTGAGTGTCATGGTGATCCTTGGGCTGGACCCGGGAACGGCGTCGACTGGTTACGGCATCGTGACAGTGGCAGGCAGCCGGCTCAGGTCGGTCGATTTCGGCTGCATCCATACCGATGCTCACACACCGCCGGAGGAACGATTGGCTGCGATTGCGCGGGCGGTCGATCTTTTGTTGGCCGAGCACGAGCCAACGGCGGTCGCCGTCGAAGAGGTGTATGTCGGTGGCAATCCCCGGACTGCACTCGCGGTGGGACAGGCTCGGGGAGCCGTGTTGACGATGGCTGGTCTGCGCTACATCCCCGTTGCTGAGTACAGCGTCTCGCAGATCAAGACCGCAGTTTGTGGCTACGGACGAGCCGACAAGAAGCAGGTTCAGACGATGGTTGGGGCTGTCTTAGGACTGCCCAAGCCACCAACGCCAGACCACGCGGCAGATGCCCTTGCCGCCGCCATCTGCCATGCCTCGACGAGTCCGCTTCAGGCCTCCCTCAAGCGAGCGGGACTCAAAGCATGATCGCGCACGTGGCAGGAACAGTCACGAGCCGCGATGGAGAGATCCTCGTCGTTGACGTTGGTGGGGTTGGTTATGAGGTGACAGCCACTCTGACTGCCCTGTCTCGTTGCGAACCGGGGATGACGGTGACGGTGCCGACGTACCTCCATGTGCGCGAAGACGCGATGCTGTTGTTCGGCTTCTCGAACGACGCGGAGCGGCGCATTTTCCGACTCCTACTGGGCGTCAATGGCGTGGGGCCGAAGCTGGCGCTCGCGATCGTCTCCGCGCAGGATCCCGATCGCATCGAGAGTGCGGTGTTGCTTGGCGATGTCGCGTTGCTCTCGAGCGTTAGTGGTGTCGGGAAAAAGACCGCCGAGCGGATCTGTCTCGATCTCAAGGACAAGATTGCGGGCGCTGGCGGCGGGGTAGCGAGCGCAGGCTCTGAGGCTCCTGTTGCGGCCGATCCGCACCGCGAAGCGCGCGACGCTCTGGTCGCTCTCGGCTATTCGGTGATGGACGCCGAGGCCGCACTCGTTGGGTGTGAAGGCTCGACAGGCGAGCGCGTCAAGGCAGGACTCGCAGCGCTCTCTGGTGGGCGCCCATGACCGACGACACGCGTCTGATTGCGGGAGAGGAAGAGCCGGAGGACCAGGAGAACGACGGCTCGTTGCGTCCGCAGCGACTGGGCGACTTCGTGGGTCAGGAACACGCAGTCCGTCAGCTGGAGACATTCGTCGCCGCTGCGCGTGGTCGCGGCGAGGCGTGTGACCACGTCCTGCTCGCCGGACCTCCCGGACTGGGCAAGACCAGCCTCGCATTTATCGTCGCGGCCGAGATGGAGAGCAGGATTCATACGATCTCGGGACCTGCGTTGGAGCGCAAGGGCGACATCGCATCGATCTTGACCGCACTCGAACCGCGCGACGTCCTCTTTATCGATGAGGTCCATCGGCTGCCACGCGCGATCGAGGAGCTGCTGTACCCCGCGATGGAGGATCGAGCGATCGACATCGTGATCGGCCAAGGACCGGGTGCACGAACGCTGCGACTCGACCTCGCGCCGTTCACCCTCGTGGGAGCCACCACGCGCGCTGGATTATTGACCACCCCGATGCGCGATCGCTTCGGAATTTCACTTCGACTCGAGCACTACACACCCGACGAACTGCTGTTGATCATCCGTCGGTCTGCCGGGATTCTCGACGTGACGATCGACGATGAGGCCGCGCACGAGATTGCTCGGCGCTCACGGGGCACGCCACGCATCGCCAATCGCATCCTTCGGCGCGTGCGGGATGTCGCTCAAGTCCGCGAGTGGGCAACGGTAGACCGCGAAGGCGCGTTGGCAGCACTCGACCTGCTCGGTGTTGACGAAGATGGGCTCGACCGCGCCGACCGCGAGTACATGCGCACAATCGCTGAGCGTTTTACGGGCGGTCCCGTCGGCCTTTCGACGTTGGCAGTAGCGCTCGGTGAGGATGCCGGGACGCTCGAGGACGTCTACGAGCCGTATCTCATTCAGCAGGGCCTCATTCAACGCACGGCTCGAGGTCGAGTGTTGACAGCACGGGGTCGCGAGTTGGCGGGCATGCCGAACGA
>CAXNNM010000068.1:0-5746 GCA_964203735.1 Gaiellales bacterium
ACGCCGGTCTGCACGACCGAGCTTGGCTACATGGCCAGCATCAACGGCGAGTTCCAGAAGCGTGGCGTCAAGATCATCGGCCTCTCCGTCGATGCGGTCGATCGCCACGAGCTGTGGGCCGACGACATCGAAGAGACGCAGGGCACGCGCCCGAACTTTCCGATGATCGGCGACACGGACTTCAATGTTTCGAAGCTGTACGACATGCTCCCCGCCGAGGTCAGTGGCGATCCGCTGGAGCGCACGCCGGCCGACAACCAGACGGTCCGCAACGTCTTTGTGATTGGCCCGGACAAGAAGATCAAGCTCGTGTTGGCCTATCCGATGACGACGGGCCGCAACTTCGACGAGGTGCTGCGTGTGATTGACTCGCTGCAGTTGACCGCGAAGCACAAGGTTGCGACGCCCGCACAGTGGCAGCAGGGCGACGACGTGATCATCGCCGGCTCGGTCAACAACGAGCAGGCCAAGGAGATCTGGCCCGAGGGTTGGAAAGAGCCTAAGCCGTACATTCGCATCGTTTCGCAGCCCAAGGGCTGATGTCGGGAGGGGTGGTGGCCTCGCGGCTGCCACCCCAACCGTGTTTGGTGCTACCGTGTAGCACATGACTGAATCGATCGGTGTCCGAGAGTTACGCCAGCACGCCAGCCGTTGGCTCGAACGCGTCCAACAGGGCGAGTCGTTCACTGTCACGGAGCGCGGCAAGCCAATCGCGCGCCTTGGTCCATTGTCCGAGGCAGCCAAAGACTGGCGACAGGATTGGATCGAGCGGGGGCTAATGCGCCCAGCGACCGAGCCGGCATCTGCCTGGTTGGAGTTCGAGCCGATCGTGCCTCTCGCAGGACAACCATCGCTCAGTGATCTGCTCGACGATCAGCGTCGTGACTTTGATGAGCCAAGCCGGTTCGACGGATGATGATCTACGTCGATAGCTCGGCCTTTGTGAAGGCCATCAGTGCGACCGAAGATGGTCGAGCTGTTCGGACACTTTTCGCCGATCATCCGGATGGACTGATCTCGTCGGCACTCCTCGACGTCGAGGTTGGTCGTGCGCTCGCTCGCAGTGGAGAGAGCGACTCGGCGCTGGCCGCAAAATTGCTCGCCACGGTTCGGCGGATCGACATCTCTCGCGGGATCATCTCGATCGCTGCGCAGGCGGCGCTCGGCACCAATCTGAGGTCGCTCGACGCGATCCATCTCGCCACGGCGCTCGCGGTACCGGAGGCGGTGACGGTCGTCACCTACGATCATCGCCTGACCGAAGCGTGCGCGAGTTCTGGCCTGACTACGTTGGCCCCCGCCTAAGTCGCGTCGGACTGCGAAGATCACGGTATGCCCAACCGCCTTGCCACCGAGACGTCGCCGTATCTGCGGCAGCACATGGACAATCCGGTCGACTGGCAGCCGTGGGGCGACGAGGCCTTCGCCGAGGCACGCGAGCGCGATGTGCCGGTCTTGCTGAGCGTTGGCTATGCCTCCTGTCACTGGTGCCATGTGATGGCGCACGAGTCGTTCGAGGACCCGGCAACGGCAGCGGTGATGAACCGCCTCTACGTCAACGTCAAGGTCGATCGTGAGGAGCGGCCCGATGTCGATGCGGTCTTCATGGAGGCCGTCGTTGGCCTGACGGGGCATGGTGGCTGGCCGATGACGGTCTGGCTGACACCCGACGGGCGTCCCTTCTACGGTGGTACCTACTTTCCGCCGCAGTCGCGACCTGGCATGCCCGCGTTTACGCAGGTCCTCGAGGCGGTTGCACAGACCTTTGCCGAGCGCCGCGGCGACGTCGAGGGCCAGGCCGAACGGATCACGACGGCGCTGCAGACGACTGCCGATCGCCATGCCAGCGAGGAGCCCGAGTTTGTCGATGCGCCGGGCGGTGCGATGATCGATCGCGCGATCGGCACGTTGGCGACGATTGTCGATCAGGTTCATGGTGGCTTTGGTGGTGCGCCGAAGTTTCCACCGAGCACGCTGTTTCCCTTTCTGTTTGGCTGTGATGATCGTGGGCGGGGTCGCGACGGGGAGTACATGTCGCGCCTGACGCTCGAACGGATGGCCGATGGTGGCCTTCACGATCAGGTCGCGGGCGGCTTCCATCGCTATGCCGTTGACGGCTATTGGCTCGTGCCGCACTTCGAGAAGATGCTCTACGACAACGCGCTCCTGGCGAGTGCCTACGCCCACGCAGCGCTCGCCTCCGACTCCGAGCGCTACGCCGACGTGGCGCGCAGCACGCTCGCCTACATGGATCGCGAGCTGTCGCTCCCCGAAGGCGGCCTCGCCTCGGGGCAAGATGCCGATACCGAGGGGGTGGAGGGCACGACGTTCGTCTGGACGCCGGCGCAGGTCGACGCGGTCGTCACCGATCCGCTCGACGCGGCGATCGCGAAGGATGTCTGGAACATCACGGACGAAGGCAACTTCGAGCACGGCACGACAGTGCTCAGCATCGTGGCGCCGGTCGTCGAGGCGGCTGAGCGCGCGGGGATCTCGGAGGCGGAGGGCGTGGAACGCCTCGACCGCGCGCGCGCTCAAATGCATGTCGCTCGCGATCTGCGTCCGCAGCCGGGTCGCGATGACAAGGCGTTGGCCGCGTGGAACGGCTTTGCGATTGCCGCCTTTGCGGATGCGGGGAGGCTCCTTAACGAGCCGGCTTTCGTGGCGCGTGCCGAGCGGATTGCCGCCTTCGTCAAGGAGCACCTGATGCGCGCGGATGGCGTGCTCCTGCGTTCGTGGTGTGGGACGCCCGGTACGGCGAGCGGCTTTAGCGACGATTACGGTGCTGTGGCCGATGGGCTGCTGCGCCTGCACGCGGCGACGGGCAACCTCGAGTATCTGCTCGAGGCGCGGCGACTGACTGCCGCCGCTGTCGAGCGTTTTCACGATGCCGAGCGCGGGGCTTTCTATCTCGCGGCGAACGATGGCGAGCAACTCGTGGCGCGCACAAAGGGCGTCGAGGACACGCCGTCGCCGAGTGGCTCGTCGCTGATTGCTCTCTGCCTCGTACGGCTTGGTCGCATCGATGGCAACTACGCCTGGGAGGAGCTCGCACTCGCCAGCGTCGCGGCGGTTCGTGCCATCTCCGAGCGCGCGCCACAGGCCTTCGGCTCGCTGTTTGGGATGGTGCAGCAGGCGACAACGGTTCCGCGCGAGATTGCGATCGTGGGCGCCCTTGACGATCCACGGACGCAGGCACTGCGCGACGTCGTCGGCCAGCGTTTTGCACCGTGGGACATCGTTGTGGTGGCCGACCCGAGCGACCCTCGTTGTGAGGACGTTGGTCTCCTGCGGGGGCGTGGTCTCGTGGAGGGTGCACCGGCGGCCTACGTCTGTGAGCGTATGGCCTGCCGCACACCCATCACGGACCCAGACGCACTGCGCGCTGCACTCGCGTAGCTCTGCGCGTTGAGTGTCACGCGCGGTCGCTCGCCCGCGCGCCACGGGCTGCAAGGCTGAAGCCATGCCTACTATCCAGCGCGACGCACTCCATGCCTTCATCGACCGCCAGTTGCTGCAGGTCGAATCAACCCCCGTCCCCGTCGAATTACGACCAGCCGTTGAGGATGGTTCGATGACCGCCGACGAGGTGCACGCCCTCTGGATGGGGGCGGGCATCGCCAGCCAGATTGGGATGGCCCTCGCGCTTGATCCGTCGCGCTTTGTCGAGCCGTGGCCCGCGCGAGACGAGACCGAAACGCCCGCCGCGGCGTAGGCGTCGAATCGGCGCCGCTCGCTGCGCTCAGCCGAGCAGGTAACGCAGCACGGCGACGCTGGTGTGCAGTCGATTCTCTGCCTCGTCCCAGACGACCGACTGCGGACCGTCGATCACGTCGGCAGAGACCTCCTCGCCACGGTGGGCGGGGAGGCAGTGCATAAAAATCGCGGTCGGAGCCGCCTGCGCCATCAGTGCAGCATCGACCTGGTAGCCATCGAAGGCGGCAAACTTCTCGTCTGCCTGTGCCTCTTCGCCCATCGAAACAACGACGTCGGTGACGACGACATCGGCACCCGCGACCGCCTCTGCCGGGTCGCGCAGCTCGGTCAGCGACCCATCGTGCGCGCTTGCGACTGTGGCGGCGGCGCCCACGATTTCGGGGTCGGCTTCGTAGCCCTCGGGTGTGGCGATGCGGACATGCATGCCAGCCAACGCCGCGGCCTGGGCAAGCGAATGGAAGACGTTGTTGCCGTCGCCGATCCACGCGATCGTTTTGCCCTGCAACGCGCCGAGGTGCTCCTCGATGGTCATCAGATCGGCCAGTGCTTGCAGAGGATGGTGGTCGTCGGTCAGTGCATTGACGACGGGGATCGTGGCGTGGTGCGCGAGCTCTTCCACATCGGCCTGTGCGAAGGTGCGGATCACGATCGCGTCGCACATGCGCGAGACCACATTCGCCGTGTCGGCGATCGGCTCGCCACGGCCGAGTTGCAACTCGTCGCCGCGGGTAAAGATCGGATGGCCACCGAGGCGTACGACGGCAGTCTCGATCGAGATGCGCGTGCGCGTCGAGGCCTTCGTGAAGTGCAGCAGCACGGTCCGCCCAGCCAGCGCGCCATAGAGCGCAGCCGGATCGGCCTTGGCGGCGCGGGCATCGGCCAGCAGCGCCTGCAGGGCGGCAGCGTCGAGGTCGTTAATGGTGAGGAGGTGGCGCGTGCTCATCGAAGAGCGGCATCGTACCCCGGGCAGCGACTTTTCGCGCTCAGGGGTAGTACGCCGGGAGGTCGGAAAGGTCCGTCGAGGCGTCTACCTCGATGCGCCAGCCATTCGGGTGGCGGGTGTCTGCGCGGGTGCCGTCGGCGGCGAGCCCGGCATCTGCGAGCCACTCGTTGTTGCGTGTCGCCGGTGGCCAAGCGCCGCCATGGCCCCAGTTGCCGATTCGAATCAAGAACGAGCGAGCGGGGTTGGCGGCGTGGATGGCCTGCGCCAACGTGGGCATCTGTTCTTGCGGGCTGATCTCGTCGTTGACGGACCAGTACATGATCAACTTCTGCGTGGAGTTTGCGAGGGTGCTGGCAAACGTCAGGGGGCTACGTTCGTTGAAGCATGCGGGCGCGTAATACGGTGTCCCCTGGCACTCCTCATACAGTGCGCGCTGCTTCGTTGGCGTCAGACGCCAGAAGCGCTTACTCATGTCGATCGGGGCGTCCATGGCGACGATGGTCTGTGCCAGCGCGGGATACTTAACGCCGAACAAGAGGGCGTCTTCGCCGCCCATCGAACCGCCGGCAGCCACTTGGCGACTCTGATCAATGCGTAAGCCGGGCAGGCGAGCACGGAGGAACGACACGATCTTCGCATTGTCCGCAAGGTTCTGGGGGGAACCGTACGAGTAGCCGCGAGCGTACTTTCCGGTGCCGTCGAGGCAGGCGATCACGAAACCGAATTGGCCGGGCGAATTACCGAACGTCTGATTGCAGACCGCTCTACCGCCCGCACCGTGAAAGACGCGGACGAGCGGAAGCCTCGCCTGCTGGGGGTAGCGAGGGTAGGACGCGACGAGGCGCAATGTCCGGCCGTTCCAGGCTGTGTACCACGTGGTGGCAGTGATCGTGTCGCGACCAGCCAGTTTGAACGTCGTGCGCTTTGGTGAGTCAGCCACCTGCGAGGGATCCTTAAACGGGCCGTCGTAGACGAAGTCAGGAATCGCCGTTTCGTCTGCTCGGGCGGTCGTCGTCGCTGTCGTCGCGGTCACGGCAAGCACAGCGAGTACGAGCGTGAGGGTGAGGGAAAACGGACGCATGCGAT
>CAXNNM010000069.1:0-5689 GCA_964203735.1 Gaiellales bacterium
GGCAAGCCGCTCTCGGGTCGCGTCTCGGTCGGCGGCAACAAGAACGGTGCGCTGCCGATCATCGCGGCCTGTCTGTTGACGGATCAGGAGTGCATCGTCGAGAACGTGCCGCGCATCCGCGACACGGAAGTGATGGCAGACCTCGTCAAGTCCGTCGGTGCTGAGGTTGAGTGGATCGAGCAGAACACGCTCCGCATCAAGGCTGCCGGCGAGATTGCACCAGAGATCAATCGTGCACTCAGCGTGCAGATTCGCGCCTCGATCCTGCTTGCCGGACCGCTCTTGGCGCGCTGTGGCTCGGTGCTCGTACCGCCGCCGGGTGGCGACGTGATTGGCCGCCGCCGCATCGACACGCACCTCCACGCGTTTGCTGCGCTTGGTGCCGAGATCGAGGTTGAGCGCGACTTCATGTTGCGAGCACCGAACGGACTAATCGGCGCACGCTTCTTCATGGACGAGCCAAGCGTGACCGCGACCGAAAACGCGGTGATGGCCGCCGTGCTCGCCAAGGGCGACACGACGCTGATCAACGCTGCCTGTGAACCACACGTGCAAGATCTCTGTCGCTTCCTCGTGTCGATGGGTGCCGAGATCGATGGCATCGGCTCGAATGTGCTCTGCGTGCATGGCCGCGCCAGCCTCGGTGGCGCGCGCCACCGGATCGGGCCCGACCACATCGAGGTGGCGTCCTTCATCGGTCTCGCGGCAGTCACCCGCGGCGAGATTGTGATCGAAGACGTCGAGCCCGAAGATCTCCACCCGGTGTTGCACGGTTTTGAGCGACTTGGTGTCCGGATCGAGCTTGATGGCCGCACGCTGACGGTGCCGGACGATCAGGACCTGACGATCCGCGACGACTTCGGCGGACAGGTGCCAAAACTCGAGGACGGCCCATGGCCGCAGTTTCCCGCCGACCTTACGTCGATCGCCGTTGCCGTCGCTACGCAGGCCAAGGGCACAATCCTGATCTACGAGAAGATGTTCGAGAACCGCTTGGTCTTTACCGACAAGCTCGTCTCGATGGGTGCACGAATCGTGCTCTGCGATCCGCACCGCGCGATCGTGACGGGCCCCGCTCAGCTCGTCGGCGAGCGCGTCGACAGTCCGGACATCCGTGCTGGCATGGCGATGCTGATTGGCGCGCTCTGTGCTGAGGGTCGTACGGTGATTGGCAACGTCGGCCAGATCGACCGCGGCTACGAGCGCATCGACGAGCGACTGCGTGGCCTCGGCGCGCAGATCGAGCGCGTGCGCGGCTAGTTACCGCTACTTCTGTACGATCCGTGGGCACACGAATGCGATCAGGAGAATCACGTGTCGAAGGAAATCATCCGCACCGAGAACGCGCCCGCTCCGCTTGGCGGCGCGCCGTACAACCAGGCGACGAAGTCGGGCAATCTGATTTTCCTCGCCGGCCAGATTCCGATTGACCCCGCGACGGGCGTCCTTGTCGAGGGTGGTATTCAGGAGCAGACGAACATGTGCTTCAACAACGTCGCTGCGATCCTTGAGGCCGCTGGGTCCGATCTGAGCAAGGTTCTGCGCGCACAGGTCTACATGGCTGACCTCGGCGATTTTGCTGCGATGAATGAGGTCTACGCGGTGCGGATGCCTGAGCCGTTCCCGGCTCGCTCGACGTTCCAGGTCGCGGCTCTGCCCGCGGGTGCGATCGTCGAGATCGAAGTCGTCGCGACGGTGTAGTCAATGAGCGTGCGTGCAAGCGGGACTGATGCACGCGCGCTGATTGCTGCCTCCGCCCGCGTCCGCGAGGCCGTGCCGTTGCTGATCGAGGCTGCAGAGCCCGGTCAGCGCGTCGCGCTCGTGGGCGGCGTGGTGCGCGATCTGCTGCGCGGCACGGAGGCGCGAGAGGTCGATGTAGTGGTTGAGGGTGACGGCACTGCCTACGCCAAACGGCTCGCTGCGCTGACGGGTGCCGACGTGCGCCTCTATCCGGCCTTCGGTACGGCAACGATTGCTTCGCGTCCGCCGGTCGACGTAGCGACGGCACGCAGCGAGATGTACGCGCAACCAGGAGCTTTACCAACGGTGGTTCCCGCCACGTTGGAGCAGGACCTCGCGCGCCGCGATCTGACGGTCAATGCGATCGCTGCGGTCGTCGCGGGTCCCGATGCGGGCGCCTTGCTTGACCCGTTTGGAGGCGCTGCGGATGTGCAGGCCTGCGTGGTGCGACTGTTGCGTCCCGACGCCTTCGAAGAAGACGCAACGCGGCTGGTACGTGCGGCTCGTTATGTGGTGCGACTTGGCGCCACGGCCGATCCGACGCTGGTCCATGCGGCGAAGGCCGCGTGCCACGGCGGTTTCGTGACGCTAACCGGCCCGACGCGCATGATGGACGCCTTGCGTCTGATCTTCGACGAGCCTGAGCCAGCCACGGTGTTGTCGCTCTCGGTTGAGTGGGGCGTGCTTGCTGCGATCGAGCCGGGCCTCGCTGTCGATCACGCGCAGGTGCAGGCGGCGTGGACACTCTTGGAGGACGAGGCGCGCGACGCCGACCGCGTGGCGCTCGGGCTCGGGCTGATTGCGGGTGGACTCGATCCTGCTCGTCGCGGTGGCTGGCTGACGGAAGGTGGACTCGACCGCAGCACGATCAAGTCCGCGCTCGCTGCTGCCAACGGCGCCACGCTCGCAGCCGCGATTGAGGGAAAGAGCGATGCCGACGTCGATGCAGCCTGCGCACGCGTGCCGGCCGAGGGTGTGATCGCCGCGGGTGGCAACGAAGCCGCGCGTTACCTCAGCCGCCTCCGCCACATCGCGCTCGGTGTCGACGGTGACGACGTGCGACGCGTGGCGGCAGTTGAGGGCCCGGAAATCGGTCGCCTGCTGATCGAATTGCGTCGTGCCTGCATCGACGGCACCGTTGCCGACACGCGCGATGCGCAGTTGGCGTGGCTGGCAGACGACGCGCAAACGCGAGACGACTAGCGTCCCGAGCCGGCGACGAGGCCAAAGCCGAGGAAGCCCACGGCGACCACGAGCGCGACGAGTCCGGCGTAGAACAAGGAGCGCGACTGCATCTCAACCACCCGCCAGCGTGATCAGGAGGTCCTGAATGGGGATTCGGATGGCATCGATGATTCCGAACAGTGGCTTGAAGAAAATCAGCAGCGCGAACAAAATCATGAAGCCGTGGCGATCGAGGCGAGCCCACGATTCGGCCATCTGGCGAGGCATAAAGGCGGCCAGTACGCGGCTGCCATCGAGCGGTGGGATAGGCAGCATGTTGAACACGGCGAGCAAGACATTCGTCGAAAAAGCGAGCGCGAGAAACTCGCCGAGCAGGCCCGTCGGGTACGAGAAGACCCAGATATACGTCACGACCGTCACGTAGGCGATCGCGATGTTCGTTACTGGACCAGCAATCGCTACCAGTGCCATGCCGCGCTGGGGATGGTTGAAGAAGCGAGGCTGCACGGGGATCGGCTTGGCCCAACCGAAGATGAAGCCGGTTGCAATCCACGAGATCGCGAACATCGCCGAACCCATCGGATCGATGTGGACGAGTGGGTTGAGGGTGAGGCGCCCCATCATCTTCGCCGTCGGGTCGCCGAGGCGGTTGGCTACCCAGGCGTGGGCCAGTTCGTGCAGCGCCATCGAGATGATCAGCACCGGCAGAATGAGGGCCAGAAGCTCGAGACTCTGGCCCGAGAAGCGTTCCTGAAGGTCGGGCATTGCGCGCAGCGTACCTTGACCGGGCGCGTTACCCTCACGGCATGTCGCTCGCCTGGGACAATTGGGAGGCCTTCCCGCTCTTGCGTTGGCAGGGACCGGAGGGCATCGTCGCGGTCTTTAGCGGTCGTCAAGGTGGCGTCTCGACCGGGCCGTTCGCGTCGCTCAACTTGGGCCTGACGACGGGTGATGATCGGTTGGCGGTGGCGGAGAATCGGCGGCGCCTTTGTGCGGCCGTGGGAGCGGACCCCGCGCGCACGGTGCAAAATCATCAGGTTCATGGAACTGTCGTCCGGGTTGCCGAGCCCATGCTGGGCGGCTACCTCGACCCGCAGGGCGAGCTGCCACAGGCCGATGCGCTGATCACGCGCGAGGCCGATCTTGCTCTGGTCGCCCTGTCAGCCGATTGTGTACCGATCGTGATTGCTGCGCTCGATGGCTCTGCCGTCGCCGTTTGTCATGCCGGGTGGAAGGGGCTCGTTGCGGGTGTTGTGGAGGCGACGGTTGCGGCGCTTGGTCCGGGTGCCTACGCGGCGGCGGTTGGTCCGTGCGCCGGGCCGCAGGCCTACGAGGTTGGCGACGATGTTGCGGCCCCTTTGCGCGAACGCTTCGGTGAAGGCGCGGCCTATCGCGGCACGGCCGACCTCGCCGCCTGCGCCGGGCTCGCATTGTTCTCTGCAGGTGTCAGTCCGGACGCGATTGACATTGCCGGTATCTGCACGATCACCGAGGCTGACGACTTCTTCTCGTATCGTCGCGAAGGTGCCACGACTGGTCGACAGGGCGTGATCGCCTACCGTGAGGACAGATGACGCGTAATCCCGACGATGTGAAGGCCGGCGTCGCCGCCACGCAGCAGCAGATCGCCGAGGCCTGCGCGCGCGTTGGACGCGACCCAAGTGGTGTCGAGATTGTGGCGGCCGTCAAGTACCTCGCGATCGAAGACCTGCCGCTGCTCCACGCCGCGGGCATCCGTCGCGTGGGAGAGAACCGTACGGATCAACTGATCGCCAAACAGGATGCGCACGGCGAGCTGTTCACGTGGGACTTCATCGGTCATCTGCAGAGCCGCAAGGTCAAGGAGATCGTCGGACGCGTCGCGTTGATTCACTCGCTGTTCACCGAGTCGACGGCCGATCAACTGCAGACGCGCTCGCTGGAGCCGCAGGATGCGCTGATCGAAGTCAACGTGGCCGCCGACCCTGACAAGGATGGCGTGGCGCCCGTAGATCTCGACGCGTTGCTCGAGCGGCTTGCTGGCCAGTCGAACATTCGCGTCCAAGGCTTGATGACGATGCCAGCATTTGCCACGGACCCAGAGGGCTCACGACCAGCGTTTCGTGCGCTTCGCGAACTCGCCGAGCAGGCCGCGGAGCGCTGGGTTGGTGTCCATCGGTTCAATCAACTGTCAATGGGAACAAGCCAAGATTTCCCGATTGCTGTTGAAGAAGGGGCGACGTTGGTGCGTGCTGGCTCCGTCCTACTTGGTCGGTCCGACACACGACTGTAACCCTAGGGAGTATGCTCCGCGCATGTCTGGCGGAAGCATTTGGCACCGATCGCTCGTGTACTTCGGTCTCGCAGAGGATGAAAGCCTCTACGACGACATGTCCACGGTGCATGAGGAGCCCGAACGTCCCTCGAAGAGCAGCAGCGTGCGTCGGATCGATCGGCGGCGTCATCGCGAGACCGCGAGCGACTTCGACGAGGCCTTCTCTGACGAGGAGACCGCAGCGGGGCGACCGCGTCGTGGCGGCTCGTCGAGCAACGAAGAAACAAACGTCCTGCGTTCGTCGTCGACGGGCAGTCCTGCGAATGCTGTGCGTGTCCACGTGATCGCACCGCGCTCGTACAACGATGCCCAGCAGATCGCCGACCGCTTCAAGAACGGTGTACCCGTGATCGTCAACCTGCAGACGGCCGAGCCCGATCTGTCGCGTCGTCTGATCGATTTCAGCTCGGGCATGTCGTACGCGCTCGACGGTGCGATTCAGCGCATCGC
>CAXNNM010000070.1:0-5684 GCA_964203735.1 Gaiellales bacterium
TTGACGAGGTCTGCCATCACTTCCGTGTCGCGGATGCGCGGCACGTTCTCGACGATGCACTCCTGATCCGTCAACAGACAGGCCGCGATGATCGGCAGCGCACCGTTCTTGTTGCCGCCGACCGAGACGCGACCCGAGAGCGGCTTGCCGCCTTCGATCACGAATAGGTCGCCGAGCGAATTGCGGTTCGGCGAATCACTCACAGGTGCAAGTCTAAACGCCGTTGCTACAGACCTTCGGTAGTTGGCTACGCTTGCGCCCTATGGAATCCGACCTCGTCCACGACCGCGACGCTGCCTGGAGCATCGTCTGCGAGTTCATCCAGTCAGACGCCTTGCGTCGCCACGCCCTCGCGGTCGAGGCCTCCGTGCGTTCGTACGCTCGAGCGGGCGGCGAAGACGAGCAGGCGTGGGGCAACGTCGCCCTGCTGCACGACTTCGACTGGGAGATTCACCCCACGCTCGAGCAGCACCCTCAGGCAGGCGAGGCGATCCTCGAGGAACGCGGCTATCCCGACTGGTTCCGTCGCGCGATCCTCGCGCACGCCCAACACACCGGTGTTGTGCGCGAGACAGCGCTCGAGAAGACGCTGTTTGCCTGCGATGAGTTGAGTGGTTTCGTCCACGCCTGCGGCCTAATCCGCCCAACCGGCCTCGAAGGTCTCGAACCGAAGAGCGTCAAGAAGAAGTTGAAGACCGCCTCCTTCGCGGCCGGCGTCAATCGCGACGACGTCTACGAAGGTGCCGAGCTGCTTGGTATCGAACTCGACGACCACATTCGCAACGTCGTCGCAGCCCTCCAGCCGATCGCCGGCGAGCTCGGCCTGCCAACCTAAGCGGCGATCAACTTTGCTTTGGGGTCAGACCCCAAAGCAAAGTTGACTGCCACCGCCGGTTGCTCATCTGATCCTTAACTTTGCTTTGGGGTCTGACCCCAAAGCAAAGCTGATCGCCGTTCGTCGAGACTAGAGCGCGTTGAGGCCGGTGATCAGCCGATCGATATCGGAGCGGTCGTTCCAACAGCCAACGGCGATGCGGGTCAGCTCGGTGCCTGGCAGCGAGCGGGCGATGATGCCGTCGTCTTCGAGCTTGCGCACGACGACCGGTGCCGGTATCCCCTCCATCTCGAACGCTACAAATGGCGAGGGTGCGTCAACGTCAGAAACAATCGCTTTCGACACTTCGACGAGGCGCTCGCGGAGGTGGCCAGCAAGCTCCATCGCCACGGCATGGGTCTCGGTGTAGCCACCAATCGATTCGCGCCACGCGATCGCGGCTGTCAGGCCAACCAGCGCGGTGTGGGTGACGGTGCCGGGTTCGAAACGGCGCGCACTCCCCCACATCCTTGGCCCCTCTGGCGTCTTCTCCATCGTCGGATACCCCGGGAAGGCCGGTGCGATGCGATCGAGCGAGCCCGGATTGACCCACAGGCCGCCGGTGCCCGAAGGGCCGCACAACCACTTCTGGCCGCTGATCGTGTAGAAATCGCAGCCCAAGGTCTGGACATCGACCGGAATACAGCCTGGACCCTGCGCGGCATCGACGAGAAAGACCGCTCCGTGCGCGCGCACGATTTCGGACATCCGCGGGATCGGCATGATCCTCCCCGTCGTCCAGACCACATGCGAAAGCGCGACCAGCTTGACACGCGGGGTCAAGGCGTCAGCGATCACCTGTGCAGGATCGTCCGCGTACGTGATCGGCACGATGATCACCTCGATGCCTCGCCGCTCACCCATAATCTTCAGTGGCACCGTCAGCCCCGGATGCTCGAAGTCGCCGATCACGACCTGATCGCCCGGCTGCCAATCGATGCCACCCACGACGAGGTTGAGTCCATCGCTGGTGCAATGACCAAGCGCAATCTCGGAGGCCGGTGCATTGACGACACGCCCCAAGGCACTGCGGGTATCCGCTTCGATCTGCGATTGCTCGGCATAGCGATCGTCGCCGATACGACCCTGCGTCCAGACACCCTCAACGTGCGCGTTCATCGCATCGCGCACCGCAAGCGGAAACGGACCATAGGTACCCGTGTTGAAGTAGACGTTGTTGGTGACGGCCGGCATCGCGGCGCGAATCGCTGTGAGTTCGAGCATGTCGGTAGCGTACGGCCTCTGCCCGGGTAGCATCCAAGACATGTTTCGCCGCAAGCGCTTCGGAGACCTGATCGATCAGCAGTTACGCATCTTCGCGAGCGACCATGCGGACCGTCTCCAAGCCATGCGTGAGGCTCGCGAGCGCTACCGCTCTGCCGACGCCGACGAGGCCGAAGAGTCGTACGGCGAGTACGCCGACGAGATCGACTGGGCAGCCGAGGAACTCTCGGAGATGCGCGACGCCTATGCGGCAACGCTTGACGATGGCATTGACGACCAGTACCTCCGCGAGTTCTCGAAGGCCGTTCATCGAGCCTATCCTGAGATTGCCGTGATCCTGGACACTCTCTAATGCTCGATAACGGGTTGATTGAGGAATGGCTCCGCAGCTGGGGCTACCTGACGATCTTCATCCCATTGATGCTCGAAACCGCAGGCATTCCTCTGCCGGGTGGCACGATCCTGCTGGTCGCAGCCGCTGCGTCCTCGCGCGGCATCCTCAATCCGTTCGCCGTCGCCGCTGTCGCCTCACTCGCCGCCATTATCGGCGACAACATTGGCTTCTGCATTGGCCGCTACGGTGGCCGTCGACTCGTCGATCGACTTAGCCACATTACCCACGTGGAGGCCGGCATTGTCTGGGGCGAGCGCTTCTTCGCCCTCCATGGCGGGAAGGCCGTAGTGCTGGCACGCTGGACAGCTGGCCTGAGGATCTTCGGTGCTTGGATCGCAGGTATGAGTCAGATGCGTTGGAGAACCTTCCTGCTCTGGAACACGCTGGGTGGGATCACCTGGGCGTGCACGCTGACGGCAGTTGGGTACGCGTTTGGTGAGTCGATCGAACGTGTCGAGAAGGTGCTGGGCGTTGGTGGCGCAATCGTCTTTGCGGTGATTGTCGTGATCGCCGCTCTGATCATTCTTCGCTGGCTTCATCGCCGGCAGAAGGCTCGCACAGAGGCGCTGCTCGCCGAGAAACTTCCGGACAGCCGCGTCGACTAGAGCGCGACGACGACGCGACCGGGCTGCGCCTCGGTGACGCGTGGTGCCGACGCGAGGAGGTCGACCTGCGCACATCGCGCGATGTCTGCCTCGTGCCCGGTGCCGTCGAGATCGCGCGCGCTCTGGCTGTCATTAAGAGCCGCCAGCGCGTCGGGATAGGCTCGAGCGATTGCGAGCGCAGTGCGCGCTCCGTCGGTCGCAAACGACCCTGTCAACGCTTGCGCAAGACGTTGTATCAGGACACCCGCCACGTAGGCATCGTCGAGCGCAACCTCTCCCCGTACGCCCGCGCAGCGCACGACGATCGTGCCATCAGCGGGCGCAGCTGCGAGAGCCGCGTCGACCAGAGCCTGCGCGTTCACGAGCGCACCAACCAACACGGTGGTCGCCTCGTCAACGGATTGCAGGATCGCGCGCGTACCGTTGGTGGTCGTCAGAACCAGGCGATCGCCTTTCTGCTCGGCGTACTCGGCGGGCGAGTTGCCAAGATCGAAGCCTTCGATCAAGACGCCATGGCGTTCGCCACCGAGCAGCACGCCCTCGGCCCGCTCCGCATGCGCATCAGCGACCTCACCAACACACGTCACCGATGTATACCCCGTCGCCAGCGCGTGGGAGATCGTCGTCGTGGCGCGAATGCAATCGACCACGATGGCAACGTCGGCAGGTGCTGGATCACGCGGGCCAAGTGCGACGTGAAGTGTGACTGCCATTGACCCTACCGATCCTTGAAGGTCGAGTCGAGCGCCGCCTGCGCTGCCGCAAGGCGCGCGATCGGCACGCGGAAGGGCGAGCAGGAGACGTAGTCCACGCCAACGTGATGAAAGAAGCCAACGCTGGCCGGATCGCCACCGTGCTCGCCGCAGACGCCGAGCTTGATGTTCGGCTTGGCCTTCCGTCCGAGCTCGCAGCCCATCCGCACCACCGCACCGACACCGTCGACGTCGAGGGTCTGGAACGGATTGGAATCGATCACGCCGTCCTCGAGGTACTGCTGGAGGAACTTGCCCTCAGCATCGTCGCGCGAGAGGCCGAGCACCATCTGGGTGAGGTCGTTGGTACCGAACGAGAAGAAGTCGCCATGCTCGGCGATCTGGTCGGCCACGAACGCGGCGCGTGGCAGTTCGATCATCGTGCCGATCTGGATCGGAAACTCGACGCCAGCCGCCTGGCACTCCTCGTCCACCACTTCTTCGACTAGTTCGCGCATGCGACGAAGCTCTTCTGCGAAGCCAACGAGCGGAATCATGATCTCTGGGCGCGGGTCGCCACCGGCGGCTTTGACCACGATCGCCGCACGCACAATCGCACGGGCCTGCATCTCGTAGATCTCGGGGAACAGAAGCCCCAACCGGCAGCCACGCGTTCCCAGCATCGGGTTCGACTCGGTCAGCTCTTTGACACGAGACAACAATGCCTCGGCGGCCTTTAGGTTGCCCGCCGCGCCGTGCTCGCGGATGCGCTCAACGTCGACCGACGCCTCGAGCAGCGATGGGAGAAACTCGTGCAGCGGCGGATCGAGCAGGCGGATCGTGACGGGCAGTCCGTCCATTGCTCGCAAGATCCCCTCGAAGTCGCCTTGCTGCATCGGCGCAAGCTCGTCCAGCGCGGCGAGGCGCTCGTCCTCATCACGCGCGAGGATCATGCGACGCACGGCCGGGAGCCGCTGCTCGCTCATAAACATGTGCTCGGTGCGACACAGGCCGATCCCCTCGGCACCGAAGCCTCGGGCGCGCTCGGCGTCTTCGGGTGTGTCGGCATTGGCGCGTACGCGCAGGGTGCGGATCTCGTCGGCCCACCCTGTTAGACGCTGGAAGTACTCGTCGAAGCGCGGCGGTACGAGCGGCATCGCTCCGGCGAAGACTTCGCCGGTGGTGCCGTCCATGGTGATTGTCTCGCCTTCGGCCAGCGTCCGGCCACCAATCGTGATCGTTCGACTCTCGGCGTCAATCTGGAGACCTTCGATGCCCGCCACGCAGGGCTTGCCCATGCCGCGCGCGACGACTGCCGCATGCGAGGTCATGCCGCCGTGGGCAGTCAAGACGCCTTGGGCGACGATCACGCCGTGGATGTCGTCGGGCGTCGTCTCCCAGCGCACGAGGATGACGGGCAGGCCGGCCTTGCCGCGGCGCTCTGCTGTGTCCGCATCGAGCACGATCTCGCCGACGCCCGCACCAGGCGACGCATTGAGTCCCGAGGCCAGCAGGTCGCGTGGCGCCGAGGGGTCGATCGTCGGGTGGAGCAGTTGGTCGAGCTGCTTGGGGTCGATCCGCTGCACGGCCTGCTCGCGGGTGATCACGCCCTCCTCGACCATGTCGCACGCCACACGCACGCCGGCAGCCGCCGTGCGCTTGCCGTTGCGGGTCTGGAGCAGGTAGAGCGTGCCCTGCTCGATCGTAAACTCGATGTCTTGCATGTCGCCGTAGTGCGCTTCGAGGCGCGCCATCGTGGCGATCAGTTCGGCGTAGGCCTCAGGCAGTTCGCTCTCCAGTTCAGCCAGCTGGCGCGGCGTGCGGATACCTGCGACGACGTCCTCACCCTGCGCGTTGATCAGGAACTCGCCGTACAGCTCGTTGACACCGGTCGC
>CAXNNM010000071.1:0-5534 GCA_964203735.1 Gaiellales bacterium
GTAGAGGAGCGCGTCCGTACCAGAGGCACGCATCGCCTCACCAAGCTCTTGCAGCGGATGGGCAACACCCGTCGAGGTCTCGGCGTACACCACGCAGACCATCACGGCATTGGGATTCTGAGCGAGCGCGTCGAGGATCTGATCGTTGGGGACATGCTGGCCAAACGGAGCGGTCAACTCAACAACCTTGGCGCCGCGGCGACGCAGCATCTCGAGAATGCGGTTGCCAAAGAATCCGGCGCTCGCTGCAACCACGGTGTCGCCGGGAGCGACGAGGTTGAGGATGCCGGCTTCCATGCCGCTCGTGCCACTCTGGGAGAGGCAAAACGACGCTCCGTCGGTGCGTCCGTAGACGGTGCCGATCATCTCGGCCATCACGAGCAGGCGCTCCCAAAAAATCGGGTCGAGATGGCTGATCAATGGCTTGCGCATGGCCTCAAGCACACGCGGATCAACATTCGAGGGGCCGGGACCAGCGAGCAGGCGTGTGGGGGGCTGGAAGCTCTCGATGATTGCGTGTTCTGGGGCGGTTGCGCTCAAGACGATCTCCATACGTTGATTACCTGCATGGTACGTCGCGGGTTCCATAACTTCTATATCGATTCTCGAGACAATTCATCGGCTTCAACCGATCAGTTGTGGCTAGCCGACGCTCTGAACTCCCGCGGCGACGCCTGCCATCGTCGTCAAGAGTGGTTGCCTCATTGATTCATCGCCATGGGCGAGGCGTTGCAGGAGTTCGGTCTGGATTGCGCTGAGCGGATCAATCCACGGATTGCGATGGGCTAGACGCTCTCGTAACTCGGGTCGGCGGCCGTAAAGATCGTCCTCACCGGTGATCCGTAGGATTGCTGCCCTACTTCGCTCGTGCTCGTCGCGGATGGTCTGCCAGATCCGCGTGGCCTCTGCTGTCGGGTGCAGCGCGAGGTAGTCGCTCGCAAACGCGAGATCGGTGCGAAAGAGCGAGGCCTCGAGAGCCGAGACGATCGCCCGAAAGGGTGGCCAGTCTGCCCACATCCTCTGCTGAATAGCGACGTCGCCACTGGCCAGGGCTGTTCCCGATCCAAACCAGGCGGGTACGAGCACGCGCGTCTGTGTCCATGCCATCACCCACGGAATTGCGCGCAGGCTGTCGGCGCCACCGGCGGCCCGGCGGGCAGGACGAGAGCCGAGCTTTAGGTCGTCGGCGAGCGTAATCGGCGTGGTGTGGAGAAATGTGTCGGTGAAGGCCGGGTCATCCAGCAGCCCGCGCCATGAGGCGCGTGCGGTATCGGCCAACAACTCCATCTGGTCACGCCACGCAGTCGGTGTGGCGTCGTCGCCTTCGCGGGCTGCGGCGATCAGTGCGCCAGACAAGACCTGCTCGAGCGCTCGACGAGCGAGCACGGGGTGCGCCAATTTTGAACGCGCGGTCTCGCCCTGTTCGGTCAGGCGCAAGCCACCACTGGCGGCACCCGCTGGCAGAGCCTTGGCGATTTCGTCCGATGGCGCACCACCACGGGCGGGCGAGCCGCCGCGGCCGTGAAAGGCTCGGAAACCAATGCCGTGTCGCTTGCAGACGGCGACGAGGTCTTCTTGTGCGCGCCAGATGCGCCATTGCGCCGCGATGAACCCCTCTTCCTTGCCACCATCGGAATGACCGAGCATGACCTCCAGGCGCCCACCGGTACGCGCGATGTGCTCCCGCATGGCAGGCACGGCGAGCACGGCCTCAGCGATCGCGGTTGCGTTGCGGAGCGAGGCGCCGGATTCGAACAGCGGCACAACCGGCACTCCGTGCAGACCGGCCCGGTGGAGCAGCCACGTCGCGGCCAGTACATCCGTGGGTGACTCGCAACCGGAGATGACGAGAGATCGCAGCGGCATGGCGCCGAGAGCTGCACGGAGATCCGCTGCCTCGTCGAGCGCTCGTGCGGCGCGCAGGTCATCGGGAGCCGGTGCAGTTGTGCGCGCACCGGGTTGTCCAAGTGCGGCGGCAAGGTGTGCCAGCCGCCCGGACTCTTCGAGGCCCGCGGCGCCGGGGAGTAGAACATCGACCGCGTCACCCAATTCCCTCGCGTGGAGGCGTACGTCGATCTCGAGCAGGTGAAGTCCAAAGATACGCACCTGCCAGGCGAGGCGATCGAGGGATGGTGTCGCACCCGGGGCGGCGGCACGAACGGCATCAACATCCTCGATCAGAGGCTTGGCATCGTCATAAATCCACGCTGGATCGATCTCCTCGTCTAATGCGCGCAGCGTCCAAGTCAGTCGCTCGCGCATCAGTCGAAGCTTGCGTCGCAGAGGCTCATGCGCGTAGGCATCGCTCTCGCCATTTCCGCCAGGCAATGTGGTCGCGTCGCGCTCAATCAGGAGCAACAAGTCGGTGACGTCGGTGTAGCGAGCGGCCTCCGAATGTAGGCGCGAGGCGCTAACGACACGGTCGATCAGGAGACGCAACGCGGCGCGGCGAGCCTCGATGACTGCGAAGCGCACCGTTTCGGCGGAGGCCGACGGATTACCGTCCATGTCGCCGCCTGCCCACTGGACGAACGAGAGTGGTGCGCGTTCCAGCGCGAACCCGAGACGCCGCTCGGCACTGACGGCAACGTCGGCCGCCGCATCGTAGAGCGCGGTTTCGACCAGAAAGATCGTCCGCCGAATTTCTTCCTCAACGGGTGGTCGGCTGCGACGAATTTCGTCGGTGGCCCACCACGCGCTGACCGTCTCCTGCGCCTCGGCCAGCGCACGTTCCTGAGCTTCGAGGCCAGGGGCACGATCAAGTGCGTCAAGTTGCTCAGTCAGGCGGTGCAACTTGTGCAGCACTGCCCGGCGTGTGGCATCCGATGGATGCATGGTCAGTACGAGTTCGACATGGAGGTCGTCAAGGTGGGAACGAAACTGCTCAGGATCGCCAAGCTCGGCGATGGCCTGCTCCAGCGAGGCGCGACGCCAGCCGGTGGTCTGCAAGCGGCGCACACGCTCCCGCTCCTCGCAAAGGTTGGCCAGTTGCAGGCGCATCAGGAGCGCTTTTGCCGTGGCTCCTGCCGCGCGTCGATCGAGTTGAGCCACCTCGGAGCGAATCAATGCAGCCGATTCCACGTCTCCGGCCCGCGCGCGTTCGGCCAGTTCGTGGAGACGCAGAACCAGCTCGACGATCTCGACGCCTTCCGTTTTCGTGATCGCCTCAAACAGCAGGCGTTCCAGAATGCGGTCGTCGCCACCAAGCGTGCCGGGCTGGAGTTCGCCGACGACCACCGCCATCAGGACCCCGACAGGCGCTCGACGCGTGCGATCACGTTCTCGGCCATCTTGATCGACGCCGCGTCAATCAGGCGACCATCGAGCGAGACGGCACCGCGACCCTCAGCGGCGGCCTCAGCCATGGCAACCATGATGCGCTGAGCGCGATCGACCTCGTCGGGCAGCGGCGAGAAGATCTCGTTTGCCAACTCGATCTGGCTCGGGTGGATTGCCCACTTACCTTCGCAGCCAAGGGCGGCGGCACGGCGGGCAGCCATCTTGTAGCCGTCAGGATCGCTGAAGTCGCCGAATGGTCCGTCGATCGGGCGTAGCCCGTTGGCCCGGCAGGCGACGATCATGCGCGAGAGGGCAAAGTGCCAAGGGTCGCCCCAGTGCAGCTCGCGGGCGCCGCTCGCGTCGGGATCGGTCAAGACCGCGTACTCCGGCGTGACACCACCGATCACCACTGTGCGGGCTCGTGTCGAAGCCGCGTAGTCAGCCACGCCGAACGAGAGTGCCTCCAGGCGCTCCGGGCAGGTCTCCGCGATTGCCTCAACATTGGCCATCCCGGGTGCGGTTTCGATCAAGGCGGTGATGGCAATGGGGTCATAGCCATAGGCCTGCTCAATCTGCGAAAGCAGCATCGCGACAAACTCGATGTCGGAGGGACGGCCAACCTTCGGAATCAGAATCATGTCGAGCTTGTTGCCGACGGCCTCAACAATGTCGACGACATCGCGGTAGGCCCAGTACGTATCCAGACCGTTGATACGGACCGACGTTGCGGTCTTCGACCAGTCCTGGGACTGCAGCGCTTCGATGGCGTTCTTGCGCGCCTGGACCTTGTCATCGGGGGCAACGGCGTCCTCCAGGTCGAGGAAGACGATGTCGGCGCCGGACTCGGGGGCCTTCTCCAGCATGCGGAGATTCGAGGCGGGGACGGCAAGTTCGGAACGGTGGAGGCGATCGTTGTTCGGCATGCCCAACACGGTACGCCACCAACACATGGACTTCTAGCAGGTAATAGTGTCTAATTCATAAGGCAATGGCTATGACACTCTCGCAACTGAAGACGTTTATTGCTGTCGCCGAGGATGGCTCGGTGCGCGCTGCGGCCGAACGTCTGCACGTGTCGCAGCCCTCGGTGTCGGGAAGCATCGCCGCCTTGAGTGATGAGGTTGGTGTCGCGCTGACCGAGCGCGATGGTCGCGGGATGAAGTTGAGCCCAGCCGGTGAGGTGTTCTTGCCCCACGCACGTGAGGCCCTCGGGTTGCTCGAGCAAGGCACCCGGATGGCGCACAGCGCGTCGGCGAAGGAACAGGCGACCGTGCGCATTGCCGCGGTCTATACGGCAGCGGAGTTCGTCTTGCCGATGCGGCTGCGCGCATTCCGCGAAGCGCATCCGGAGATTCCGATCCAGCTCGAGATTGGCAATCGTGAGCATGTGCTCGAGCTGCTTGGTTCGCGCGAAGCGGACATTGGCATTGGTGGACGCGCGCCGGACGACGGCATGTACGAGGGGTTGCGCATCGCGACGAATAGTCACGTGATCGTCGCTGCACCCGACCATCCGTTTGCCAATCAGTCGCAGATCGCGCTACGTGACCTAGCGGGCGAGATCTGGTTGGTGCGCGAGGAAGCCTCTGGTACGCGTCGCCTGGTTGATGAGTACCTCGCGGGTGCTCACATCACCCCGCCGAAGACGACGATCGGTTCGAACAGCGCAGTTGCGGCGGCCGCGATGGTTGGTCTTGGCGTTGGCGTGGTTCCGTTGGTGGCCGTTGGACACCAGATCGCGGCAGGCTCACTCGTACAACTGGATGTGGTACCGAGCCCGCCGTCGCGGGATTGGTTCGCACTGCTGCCCGTCCGTCGACCGAGCCCAGCAGCCCGCGTGCTCGCGGACTTTCTTACGCAGCAGTAAGAAAGTGCATAATGCGCGCCGCGATGGCGTCTGGTTGTTCGATGTGGAGCCAATGGCCCACGCCATCAACCTGCTCGAGCTCTAGGCCGGCGGGGAAGCGTTGCTCGAAGCCGGTAAAGCAGGCCGGTCGGATACAGCCGTCGTTACCGCCATGCAGCATCAACGTCGGTACAAGTACGTCGCCCGTTGAGGTCGATGCGCCGAAGTCGTCGCGGTACCAGCCGTGGACCGCTTCGCCAACTCCCGGTTGCTGCAGGATCTCCTTGACCGCCGGCCACTCGGATCGATGCAGGCCAGGCGACCACTCCTGATGAACTTGATCGAGCCAGACCGGATCGGAAGCTAGCTGGGCGGCACCACTGGAATAGGCCAAGATCCACGCGTAGGC
>CAXNNM010000072.1:0-5457 GCA_964203735.1 Gaiellales bacterium
GGACTGCAGGTCCACTCGACCGCGGGCTTTATCGACCCCGGCTTCGATGGGCACGTCACGCTCGAGCTCGCAAACGTCGCCAACCTACCGATCACGCTCTATCCCGAGATGAAGATCGGCCAGCTGTCGTTCCTCAATCTCGACGGTCCCGCCGAGCACCCGTACGGCTCCGGAGCGCTCGGCTCGAAGTACCAGGGCCAGGTTGGTCCGACGCCAAGTGCGTACTGGAAAAACTTCCAGTAGCCCCGTCCGACCCCGTTGCTATCTTCGCGCTACCGCGGAAGGGGGGTGGTCCGTTCTTGAATAGCGACTGTACGGCAAGTGGAGGTCGGCGCACGTAAGGGCGTGTCCCTGGACCGCCAGGGAATCGTCTAGCCAACGTCGGGGCAGCGGCACACCGCCGCAGCGCACCTTACGTATGCCCAGCGTTCGACCGGAGGGCCGGGTGGGCAACCCCCCGGCCCTTCTTCGTTGGCGCGTACACTCCGCGGTATGCGACGTCTCGAGCCGCTCCTCGTGCTGCTCGGTTACAGCGTCGCCTCGCTCGTGCTGATCGGCCGCTTCGTGATCCGAGCGCCGCACGACGCCGTCGTCGGCAGCTTTGGCGCCGACCAAGGCTTCTTCTCTTGGTCGCTGGTCCATTGGGTTGAGGTGTTGGCCGGCAACCAGTCGCCCTTTTTGACCGATCGCATTGACGCCCCGATGGGCTTCAACCTCGCCTGGGCGACCACGATCCCCGGGCCCGCGTTGCTCTTTGCCCCCCTGACCGCGCTCGCCGGTCCGCTCGTCACCTACAACACGCTCGCAATTGCTGCCCCTGCCCTGGCTGCGTGGGCGGCCTACCTGCTCTGCCGTCACATCACACAGGACTCGTTGGCCGCGATCTTGGGTGGCTGGATCTTCGGGTTCTCCTCGTACCTGCTCGGCCAAACCCTCAACCACCTCAACCTCGCACTGGTCGCCGCACTGCCGCTGATCGTGCTGGTCGTCATTCGCCTCGTCGAGCAGTCGATTCGTCCAGGCCAAGGAGTCTTGGCTCTGGCTGGGCTGATTGCGCTGCAGTTTCTGATCTTCACCGAGGTTGCCGCAACGGCAACGGTGGTCGGGAGCCTCGCAGTCCTCGCTGCCATCGCGATTGGCCCAAGCGAACTCCGAGGTCGAATCCTACGGACGCTGCCATTGATCGCAGCGGGGTATGCCCTTGCGATCGCGTTCATCTCACCGCTGCTGCTGGCAGCCCTGCTGCACCCGAACCCAATCGCCGATCGGATTCGACCCGATCTCTATCCGCTCGATCTCAAGAATCTGATCGTCCCGACGGCGATCACGTGGGTGGGGGGTGCGCGCTTCCAGGCCGACTCATTGCAGTTTGCTGGCAACCTCACCGAACAGTTGGCCTACCTAGGTCCGTTGCTCATCTTCGCTGCGCTGGGCGGCATCTGGCGCTGGCGCCACGAGCGGTTTGTCTGGGTGATTGTCGTCACGACCGTCGCCGCGATCGTGCTGTCGTTTGGAGCGCACCTGACGATCAGCGGCGATACGTACTGGAGCATGCCGTGGCAGATCTTTACGCACCTGCCTCTGATCCATCTCGCTTTGCCGACGCGCATCGTGGTCTATGCGTGGCTTGGGCTTGCCCTGCTCGGCGCGCTCTTTGTGACTCGCCGCCGAGGCGATCGATTGCCGTGGTTCGCCGCCCGTCTGGGTCTGCTCGTACTGGCGCTGATCTGCCTGTTGCCGACGCCACGCGCCGACCTCTGGCGGACGGATTTGGAGACGCCGCGGGGCATTCAAGACGCCACAGCGACCGCCGAGATTCCCAACGATGCAGTCGTCTTGATTCTCCCCTACTCCTACCGTGGCAACGGCATGTACTGGCAGGCGCTCGCCAAGATGCGATACCGCATGGCGGGTGGCTATAGCGCTGCGGCAGTCCCGCTGGCCTACACGCGGTTTCCGGCGGTATCTGGGTTGTACAACGATCAACTGCCAGCGAACCCACGCCAAGAGCTCCTGCGCTACCTCGCGTTTACTGGGACCTCGTGGGTCTTGGTCGACGCCAAACATCCGGGCCCGTGGGCCCCATTCTTGCGCGAGGCCGGTGGCGTTCGCTCTGAGGTTGGTGGCGTCGTGCGCTATCGCTTCGACCCGGCGGTCGTGCGGGCTCAGGTAGACGGCGCCTGACACGACTTGCCGGAAACCGGTAACGTTCCGCCGTGCCCGAGAATCAGACTCCAGAGGTCATCCAGACCGCGATCCGTGCAGAGCAGGCCCGCGTCGTCTTGCTCGACGAGGTGCTGTCGCAGGCGCCACCCGAGCAGGTGCTGGAGCACGCAACAGACCTCGGCATCGATCTCGGTGGGCGTCGCAGCGTGCTGGTCGTTGGCACGGTCTCGACTGCCGTCTTGGAACGCCTGCGCGATGCCGCCTTGCTCGTTGGCGTTCGGAGCGGAACGATTGTCGCGATTGTCAGTGGCCGCGTGCCTCGTGGCGCCGAGACGGCAGGGCTTGGCCGCCCGGGACTTGGCGTGAGTGGTATCCGAACGTCCTTCGGCGAGGCCGAACGAGCACTCGAGGTCGCCAACCGGCTTAGCCTGCGCGGCGTCGTGCCCTTCGCCGACGTCCTTCCAGAGGCCCTGATCGGGCAGGATCGCGAGACGCTCCGCGAGTTGGTCGAGCTGACGCTCGAGCCGCTGCAGAGCAATCGCCAGGGTGGACCGCACTACATCGAAACGGCGACCACCTGGCTCCAGGAGGGCCTCAGCGTGGCGGCTACCGCCCGCGCGCTTGACGTCCACGAACGCACGGTGCGCTACCGGCTCGCTCGGATTGCGAAGCTGACATCGCTGGACCTCCAGCACGCCGACGATCGCTTTCGCCTCGAGCTCGCTCTACGTGGTGCGCGCCTGCTCGACGCAGCCTCGGACTAGGACCAGACCATCTCGTCCGTGTCGCCCCACTCGGCGGGCAGCGGAGTGCCTGCCGAACGATGGAGCGCGAGCTTGAGCGTGCCGAGCCCCAGCACAGCGCACTTGACGCGCATCGCCGAGAGTGGGATCGCCAGCTCGTCCAGAATTGCCTGCGACGGCAACGCTGCCGCCTCGTCGACAGTCAGTCCCTGCACGAGCTCGGTCAGCATCGACGTCGCCGCCTGCGAGACGGCACAGCCATGGCCCGTAAAGCGCATCTCCTCAATCGCCCCATTGGTCAGCTTGACCTGCACGACGACCTGATCTCCGCAGAGCGGATTTTGCCCCTCAGCCTCCGCATCGCACTCGGCCATCGGGCCGTGGTGGCGTGGGTGCTGATAGTGATCCATCAGATTCTCGCGATAGAGATCGTCCATTGTCAGACTCCCATCACTCGACGTACGTCGAGCAGACCAGCGACGAGCCGATCGATCTCGACTTCGGTGGTGTACAGGTAGAACGAGGCACGCACGGTGGCAGCGAGTCCGAGGCGTTCGACGAGTGGCTGGGTACAGTGGTGTCCGGCGCGCACACAGACAGCATGCCGATCGAGGATCTCGGCGATGTCATGTGGGTGCACGTCTTCGAGCACGAAGGAGACGACGCCCCCTCGTGCTGCCGCAGTCTGAGGACCAACAATCCGCAGGCCCGGTACCTCAGCGAGACGTCCAAGCGCGTAGTCCGTAATCGCGTGCTCGTGGGCGTCAATCGCCTCGAGACCGACGGCCTGGAGGTAGTCGATCGCAGCGTGGAGTCCGACGGCCTCGGCATAGGCGGGGGTGCCGGCCTCGAACTTCCAGGGCAGGCTATTCCACGATGTGCGCTCGAGCTTGACCGAGCGGATCATCTCGCCACCTGTCAGGAACGGCTGCAGCTCGGCGAGTAGCGACTCGCGACCCCAGAGTGCACCGATGCCTGTTGGCCCGAGCGTCTTATGCCCCGAGAAGGCGAGGAAATCCACATCGAGCGCCTGCACATCAACGGGCCGGTTCGGCACCGTCTGGGCCGCATCGAGCACGACCACGGCGCCCTGCGCATGCGCCCAAGCGACGAGTTCGGCCACGGGCGGGCGCACCCCAAGCGTGTTCGACTGGTGGGTCACCGCGACGAGCTTCACGTTGCCCTCACGCGCGATCGCATCAAGCGCGTCGAGCTGGAGATTACCTTCGTCGTCGATGTCGAGAAACCGCAACGTGGCACCGGTCTGCTCGGCCAGCACCTGCCACGGCACGAGGTTGGCGTGGTGCTCGAGCACCGTCGAGACGATCACGTCTCCCGGACCACAGTTCTGCGCGCCATACGTCTTGGCGACAAGGTTGAGCGCCTCCGTCGTATTGCGGGTAAAGATCACTTCGCGGCGAGACGGTGCGTTGAGCAGCGCGGCAACGGCATCGCGCGCCGCTTCGAAGGCATCCGTGCTCTCCACGCCAAGCGTGTAGACGCCGCGATGCACGTTGGCATTCGACGTGGAGTAGAAGCTCGTCATGGCATCGAGCATCTGCTGCGGCTTTTGCGACGTCGAGGCCGAGTCGAGATAGGCCAGTGGCTGTCCGTGCAATTCCCGCGCGAGAATCGGAAAATCTGCGCGGATGCGCGCTAGATCGGTCGGAGTAAGGGGAGAGACCGTCACGAGTTAGGGCAGTCTAACGCAGGAGCTTTTAATCATGTGCGCCCGATCACAATGCGGGCGCAACAGATTCTTAACATTGATCCTCGATCGTTCCCTCAATGCGCGCCACGCCAAACCAGACCGTCAGATTTCGGTTGCTCGAACGTCGACTACAATGGGTGTCGTATTTCGGTGCCCTCCACGCCCGAATCGAGACTAGCTCATGCGCCGCTTTGCCTCTCTCCTGATCGCCCTCTCCGCCTTCGCGGTGACGCCTGCGCTCGCGCACGCTGCGCCCTCGCAGGACTACGTCGTGATCCTCGACGATAGCGCCAACCTGACCAGCAAGGTCAACTCGGAGGAGGCGCGCCAGAACGACGTCAGCCAGGTCTTCCGCCACGGCATCGACGGTTTTGTCGCCAGCCTCGACTCGACCGATGTCAGTCGGCTGCGCAACGACCCTCAGGTCTTGGTCGTCGAGCGCGATCGCCAGCTCTACGCCCTCGACGCAACCAGCGCTGCCACCGTGCCGGCGGGCGCCAAAATCGGCTCCGTGATCCCGAACCGCTACATCGTCACGGTCGTGGCGAGCAAGCAGCCTGCAGTGTTTGCGCGCAGCACCGGGGCAACACCGCTCGCGGTCTTCACCCATGCCCTCAACGGCTTTACCGCCGACCTCACGCCAAGCCAGGTCGCAGCGCTCGCGCAGGATCCCTCGGTGACGCGCATTGAGCAGGATCGCGTGGTCGGCATCGACGCCACGCAGAGCCCCGCCACGTGGGGCCTCGACCGCCTCGACCAGCGCAACTTGCCGCTCAACTCCAGCTACACGTACACCGCCACGGGTGCGGGCGTGAAGGCGTACATCATTGATACCGG
>CAXNNM010000073.1:0-5431 GCA_964203735.1 Gaiellales bacterium
GATTGTGCGTTGGCGCGCCAGGATGCTCACACGTTAGGCTCTCGGGGTAGGCAACAGGAGGCGATTATGGCGCGCGATCTCGACGGAGCAATTGGTGAGGGTTGGGGCGGTGAAGCCCAGATCGTTGGGAGTCACGTCAACGTGATCATCGCTCGTCGCGGCAGCGCGACAGCAGCCGGTCTGATGACCGCGTTTGCCACGCCGCGGCCTGGGCACACGCCAATCCTCGTCTGCGTTGGTGAGCACGAGACGAAGTACGAGCCCGTCTGGCCGCCGCTGGTGATGATGAACAAGTCGACGGCAGTCACCGACACGCATCAGACGATGACGTGGGGCGCGGCTCAGTTGGGGCTTGCTCAGGGCACGCTCGACGCAGTCGCTGATGGCCTCATCGAGGCGACCGACGAGTACATCGTCTTCGTTGCCGTCTGGGTCAATCCTGGCGCGACCGACGAGACGGCGATCCGTAAGGCCAATCGCCAGTCGATCCGCAAGGCGATCGAGATGGCGGTCAAGGGTCGCGATCCAGAGGCCGCTAAGCGCCTCGTCGAGCGTCGGGACGAGTTGACGAGTCCGTTCTACTCCGGCAAGTAACGCTCAGCGCTCCGATACCCTGCGGCGATGGCGCGTAAGCGAACTCCCAGTGTGGCCGAGTGCCGACGCGCGCTGTGGTTGCTTGGTGTGCTGGCTCCTGTCGATCATGACGGTGTGCTGAAGGCGTGGCGCAAGCGCGTCGCGCAGACGCACCCCGATCGCCACATCGGCGATGCCGCACGAGAGCAGGCGGCGGCGACGTTGACGCGCGCGCTCAACGAGGCGCGCGAGACGCTCGACTGGTGGATCGACGAGGAGCGCGATTGGCCACCGACGGTTGGGGCGGCGGGCGACGTACGCTTCGACACGCCCGACCCATGGCCCGAGCGCGATCCCGAACCGGCGGTCGCGGCGGTCTGCCAGGTGACGGGCCTGCGGCGCGGCGATCACGTGCGCGTCTGGCCGTTCGACGGTGAGGTGCTCACGGTCGTTGGCACAGAGTTTGATCAGCGGGACCGGACGACGTGGGTCGAACTGCTGCACCAGCCCCAGACGGTCAAGTCCGATCGGGTCCGGCTCGCCGCGTTCTCGTGTCCTACCTGTGGGGCGTGTGCGGGGCCGGCGGTTGACAACCCTTCGGTTCGACCGTGTCCCGACTGTCTGATCGACCTGCGACGCCTCGAGCGCGCGCCGGCGGAGGCAGCACGGATTCGTCGTGCGATCGAGGCGCGCGCCACGGCAGGAGCGTCCATGGCAGACACGATCGGTGACGAGCGGTTTGCCGATCGTGCGCGCGAGCGTCGACGCTGGTCGCGGCGGCTGATCACGGCCGAGCCAGACGATCTCTATGCGGCACTGCTGAGTGCCTTCGGGACCGCGTGGGAGCGGTGGGGAGAGGGCGCCTCGAGCGAGCGCTATCCATGATGACGATCGCCATCGCACTCGTCGTCACGTCGGCCTTTGCGCAAGCGGCGGCTGATCGCCTCAGTCGGCATCGTCGCGGGTGGTCTGCTGCTCGTTGCGGGCTAGCGCGTTGAACTACGCCGCGGGGCGAAGATCGCGCAGCGTGTCGAGTGCGTCAGTAATGCGTAGGCGCGCATCGTCGGTCGCCTCGAGCTCGCCACGGCGAATGCGATCAAGCACTCGCTGGAGATCCATGAACGCGCGGGCAATTTCCTGCTCACCAGGCGTGTGAGTCAGGTGATCAAACACGCCTGAAATATAGGGAATGCGACGGACAGGTGAAGATCAGACGAACACGAGGCCGCGGACACGCTCCACGCTCGTTGCGCTTGGCTCGTCCGTGAAACTCTCGAGTACATTGCCGCTCTTTCGCTCGACGACCAGAATCACTGGAGTGCTCTTGATCGCGTAGGCCTGTGCGAGACTCGATTCCTGCAGCACGTCGACGCTGCGATAGGGAATGCCGGCTGCCTTCAACTCTTTGCCCCATTCCTGACAGGCGTGGCACAGCGGGCCCGAGAAGGCGACGACGGCGGTGTCGCCGTATTGCGCATCGAGACCGAGTTGCAGAGGGTTGATGCGGGTTGGGACGACCTTCGGACGGGCGGCTCGCTTGCGGATCACAAGTACAACAACAACGAGCACAACAACGAAGATTCCAACGAGCTGCAGACGGTCCATCAGGAGGCTCGGCTAGACCGCGGGGTGGCGATCGACGACGATACCGCGGATTCGCGCGATCAGCATGTACATCTCACAGCCGACACAGACGCCCGTGGTGGCAGCGAGCAAGGCGAGTGCGGCGACGATCAAGGCGAGGCCCCAGCCAATGCTGCTGCTTCCGGCGTAGAGCAAAATCGACGAGACAGTCAGAAAGACGGCGCCGATGATGTTGGCGAAGCGCGGTACGCGGGCATCTTCGATTGTGCCCTCGCCGAGGCGCGGCTGCAGGACATCGAACCACAGTCGGCAGGGCAGGCAGAAGCGGCGGCCGAGCGTCAGGCCGACAATCAACTGCAGTGCGAGCAGCACGATGATCCACTCTTGGTGGAGCAGGAACGCGATCAATGCACCGACACCGACGATCGCTTGGTTGGTGCGAGGCCCCCGCGAATCGATCACGTGCGTGTCGCGATACGGATCCACCGTGCGGTAAGGAATGCTCATAACTCCTATAAACATACTTGACGCTGAAAAGATTCCCTGCCCGGCTCGCGGAGCGGTTAGGCTTCCGTCATGCCCACCGAACGCACCACGACAACAGACAACTGGCTCGACGACCCGTATCCGAGCCGCGCCTTCCAGCGTGTGCGCGAGTTCGCACCCTCGGCGCGGGTTGCCAATGACAGTGGGGTCGTCAGCGAATTGCCGGTCGACCTGCAGGATCTTGGTGGCATCGAATTGAAGGCTGTCGATGGCTCGACGACGACGGTGGAGCGGCAGTTTGCGACGTCGAATGGCGAGGGACTCGTCGTGCTCAAGGACGGCGTAATTGTTTACGAGCAGTACGCCAATGGGATGCTGCCGCGGACGCCACATCTCTGCATGAGCGTGACGAAGTCGTTTGTGGGTGCGATGCTCGGTATTCAGGTCGGCAAGGGTTTGATTGCGATGGATCAGCTCGTCACTGAGATCGCACCGCAGTTCATCGGCACGAGTCTTGACGGCGCGAATGTGCGACATCTGATTGATATGACGGCCGGCACAGAATTCGTCGAGGACTATGCGCTGTACGACGATCCTGAGGCGGACAACCCGCTGATGGAATACGAGCGCCAGGCCAGCTATCGGCGCTTGGGTGGACGCAAGCCGCTCGGTATGTACGGACATTTTCCGACGTACCCCAAGTCGCGCGAGCACGGCACGAATTTTGATTATCGCTCAGTGCTGACGAACATCGCTGCCCGACTGGTCGAGATCGTGGCGGAGCAGCGCTTTGTTGATGCGCTTTCCGAGCAGCTGTGGGTGCCGCTCGGCATGGAGCACGAGGCGGACCTGATGCTCGACGTCGTAGGCGACGCCGTCGTCGACGGTGGACTGTCGTGCTCGACGCGCGACCTCGCCCGCTTTGCGCTCGCCTACCAGCGTGGCGGGCAGGGCGTGATCCCGGCCGAGTGGGTACACGACACGCACCACGGTGACGACGAGGCAATCAGAAACTTTCGCGAGAGCCCGACGATGACGGACTTGGAGCGCGGCGACTGGTGCATGTACCGCAACGCCTTCTGGGTGATCGAGCGCGACGCGCGCTACACCGGCTCCGGAATCTACGGGCAGCACTGCTACATCGATGTGCCGGCAGGCGTGACGATCGCGCGCTTCTCGACCTACCCAATCGCCTACCCACAAGAGCTGTGGGACGAGACGATGCGCAGCCTGACGACGATCTCTGCCGCGCTTGCCTAACGGATTACGTGGCGAGGCATAGGGTTATCGGCGCGCGCAGTAGGCAGCGTCGAATCTGTGGGCGGACATTTTGGGCCCGGGCCCAAAATGTCCGCTTACAGATTTCCGTTTCGCAGAGGAGAGCCAAAACACCACGTTTCTCCGTGCGCATGCTGTGCCTCCGCGTGACTCCTAGTACCGCAACTGCGCGGAGCTAGCGGGCTCTACCGCGACCAGACGTCGTCGAGCAGCGTCGGATCGCCAAGGATGCCCGTGCGCGGCGAATCGGCCGTGATTGTCGCCTCTGGCAGCACCAGCGCCTGCTCAACATGTGCTCCGGTGCAGATCGTGGCGCGGGCACCAATCACCGCGGGGCCGACGATCGTCGCTCCCTCTTCGATGCGTGCATCGGCACCAATCAGCACCGGTCCTGTGATCGTCGCGCCTTGAGAGACGCCGACGAGGCGGGTCTCGCTGCCCATAATCAGGTCGCCACTCGCGTCGACATCGATCTCTCCCGCGGCGACAGCACAGTTCGCCGTCACGAGCTCGTCGAGCGAGCCGATGTCGCTCCAGTAGGCGTCCGTCACCCAGGCGCGCACGTCGGCTCCCTCGGCGACGAGGCGCGGCAGAATCTCCGAACCGAAATCGCTCGCCCCCTCAACGGGTATCTCCGCGAAGATCGCGGCGCTAAAGCAGTAGACACCCACGTTGACGAGGTCGCTCAGTGCGTCGGCGGGAGCGGGCTTCTCCTGGAATGAGGTGATGCGACCGGTTGCGTCCGTCACGACCACGCCGAAGCCCGTCACGTCCTCGACGCGCTTGACCGTCAGCGTCGCGAGTGCGCCCGACGCCCGGTGCGCAGCCGCGAGGGCCGCGAGATCGATCGTGTGCAGGCCATCGCCGCTTGTGACGAGAAAGATGTCGTCGTCGGCGAGCAGCGTCGCTTGGCACTTGCGGGTCCCGCCGGCCGTGCCGAGCAGTTCTGGCTCGAGCGAATACTCGATCGGCACCCCGTAGGCCGAGCCATCTCCGAGCACCTCCATAATCGCCTCGGGGCGGTGATGGAGGTTGATCACGGCGCCCGAACAGCCAGCGGCCGCGATCCGGCGCAACAGGTACTCGACGACCGGGCGGTTGCCGACAGGCGCGATCGGCTTTGGAAGGTGGTCAGTCAAAGGACGCAATCGCGTCCCGAGTCCGGCGGCCATAATCATCACGCGCATCCGTGCAGGGTAGCGGGGCGGCGGTACCACGTGGGCAACAAAAAAAGCCCCAGGTCCGCAGACCCGGGGCTTGCATTGTGTGGGGACGGTGACGGTCGAGGCGGGCATATGCGACCGCCACGACCGTCACCGGGGTGACCGGCTTAGTGGAACTGCTCTTCCTCTGTCGACCCGACGAGGGCCAAGGTCGAGCTTGCTCCGGCCGATGCGATGGTGGAGATAAGATCGAAGTACCCGGCGCCGACTTCGCGTTGATGGCGCGTGGCTGTGTAGCCCTCTGCCTCCATCGCGAATTCGCGCTCCTGCAACTCGACGTACGCCGT
>CAXNNM010000074.1:0-5392 GCA_964203735.1 Gaiellales bacterium
GACACGGAAGTGGTGATCGATGACGGAGACGTGCTCGGGCAGCCGGCCACCGCCGATGAGGCCCACGCGATGCTGTCGTCCCTGTCCGGTCGCGAGCATCACGTTATCTCTGGGATCGCGCTGCTCGGAGCACAGCAGCAGGTGGCCTCTGCGGTGACAATCGTGCGGCTCCACAGTTTGAGTGACGACGAGATCGCCGACTACGTTGCAAAAGGTGAGTGGCAGGGGCGGGCAGGGGGATATGCCATCCAAGAATTGGGTGCCGAGTTGGTCGCCAGCGTTGAGGGCGACACCACCAATGTCGTTGGATTGCCCGTTGTTCTGCTCACAGAGTTACTCGCGACCGAAGGTCTCAGCCTTCCGGTCGTGGGAGGGAATCCCGAAACAACGTAGAATCGGTGTCCAGAAGCGGCACCACGCGCCGCAAGGGGGATCTCATCGGTATCAGGAACTGGATGTTTGGCTTCGGCAGTCGAGACATGGCGGTCGATCTCGGGACGGCGAATACGCTCGTCTACGTGCGTGGGCGTGGCATCGTGCTGTCCGAGCCATCCGTGGTGGCGCTTGATCAGATGACGCGCACCGTGCTCGCTGTCGGCATTGAAGCCAAGCGCATGCTCGGTCGTACTCCTGCATCGATTGTGGCCATTCGTCCACTCAAAGACGGTGTGATTGCCGACTTTGAGGTGACGGAGGAAATGCTCCGCCATTTCATTCACAAGGTTCATCAAAACCGCTGGGCTCATCCGCGCGTTGTTGTCTGCGTGCCCTCTGGTGTGACCGGCGTCGAGAAGCGTGCGGTTGAAGAGGCCGCACTCTCTGCCGGTGCGCGCGTTGCCTACCTGATCGAAGAGCCGATGGCCGCTGCAATTGGCGCCGGGCTCCCGGTTTCGGAACCATCGGGCAACATGATCGTCGACATCGGCGGCGGCACAACTGAGGTTGCTGTCATCTCGCTTGGTGGCATCGTTGTGGCGCAATCGATCCGCGTTGGTGGCGACGAGCTCGACGAGGCGATCGTCAAGCACGTCCAGCGCGCCCACAAGTTGCTCGTCGGTATGCAGACCGCTGAGCAGGTCAAGATCGAGATCGGTAGCGCGTATCCGCGCGCCGACGATCACACGCAGTGCGAGGTGCGAGGACGCGACCTCGTGACGGGACTCCCGAAGACGGTAATCCTGACGGCCGACGAAGTACGGGTCGCACTTGAGGAGCCGTTGCTCGAGATCATCGGTGCGATCAAGTCGACGCTGGATCAGACGCCGCCAGAACTGGCCGCCGACATCATGGATAAGGGCATCGTGCTGGCCGGTGGCGGTGCTTTGCTGACCCGCATTGATGAGCGAATTCGCGCCGAGACGCAGATGCCGGTCCAGATCGCCGAATCGCCGTTGACGTGCGTTGCCGTCGGCTCAGGCCGATCGCTCGACGAGTTCGAGGTGCTGCAACGCATGCACATGAACATCCGCGGGCGTCGCGCCCGGCGGCGCTAGCGGCCAGCCCCTGCGAGACTTCGGCTGAGCATGACCTACGCAAGCGCACCCACTCCGGCAGAACCTGATACTCGTCCACTCGCGGCCGGCATTATCGGCGCGTCCGGGTACGCCGGGGCAGAGCTCGTACGACTGCTGTCGGATCACCCGCTGCTGCGTCCTGCCGTGCTCCAAGCGCGGTCTGAGGGTTTCGACTCAATTGATGCGAAGGCGGCGTCCGCGTGTGACGTTGTCTTCCTCGCGCTTCCCCACGGAGAGTCCCAGACGATTGGCACCGAACTGCTCGAGCTCGGCACCCAGGTTGTCGACCTTGGGTCGGACTTTCGCGTGGGTGGCTGGACGTATGGCATGCCCGAGTTGCACCGCGAAAGCATTCGTGTAGCGCGGGCTGTTGCCAATCCAGGCTGCTACGCGACCGCGGCAATTCTTGGTCTCGCACCGTTGGCTGCGGCTGGGCTGATTGATGGTCCGGTGCATCTCGACGGCAAATCCGGTGTCACAGGCGC
Organism: Gaiellales bacterium; assembly: GCA_964203735.1. Lineage (GTDB taxonomy): Bacteria > Actinomycetota > Thermoleophilia > Gaiellales > F1-60-MAGs149 > F1-60-MAGs149. Next base: position 2,000 of record CAXNNM010000074.1, read on the forward strand.
AGGGCGCTCGCCGTCGGAGAAAACACATTTGCCCGAGCTCTACAACGGCATTACGCCGTATTCGGTGACGGGCCACCGCCATCTCGCCGAGATCGAACAGGAGCTCTCGTCGGTCGCCGGATCAACGCTGGCGGCGACCTTTGTACCGCACCTGCTGCCCACGAGTCGCGGCTTGCTCGTGACGGCTCACGTGCGCCTTGTTCAGCCGCTTGATCAGGCCGATGTTGATGATCTCTATCGCGCTCGCTATGACGGTGAGCCGTTCGTGCATCTCGGTGGCCTCCCGGCACCTCAGCGACTGGCGGGCACAAACGTCTGTTGGATCAACGCGTGGGTGGACGAGCGCACTGGCTCCGTGTTGGTCGAATCGGCGCTGGACAACTTGGTCAAGGGAGCGGCCGGGCAAGCGATTCAGAACGCCAACATCATGCTCGGCTTGGAAGAGTCTGCAGGGCTGACGGTGCGGGGCCTGTGGCCGTAGGGGTCACGTTTCCGCGGGGCTTCGTCGCCGCAGGTGTGACGGCCGGGATCAAAGCCTCCGGGCGACCCGACGTTGCGATCATTGCCGCGGCCGAGAGCGTCCCTGCTGCAGCCGTGTTTACGCGCAGTGCGACGGCCGCACCACCCGTCGTTGTCTCGCGCGCTCACATCGCTCGGGGAACGACCCGCGCGATTGTGATCTCCAGCGGCAATGCCAACGCGGCAACCGGCGAGCCCGGACGACGCGATGCCGAACGCATGACCGTGCTCGTTGCGGCCGGACTCGGCTGCGAAACCGAGCAGGTGCTCGTGGCCTCGACGGGCGTGATTGGCGTACAGCTGCCGATGGAGATCGTTGAACAGGGCATCGAACGAGCTTTGGCTGGTCTGCACGATGGTGGTGGTGCAGACGCCGCAGTTGCGATTACGACCACGGATGCCGCGCCAAAACAGGCCGAACGCGAAATCGCAACCTCGATCGGGAACATTCGCGTGGGTGGTATCGCGAAGGGCGCTGGCATGATCCGCCCAGATCTCGGCACGATGATTGCTGTCGTCACGACCGATGCGCCGCTCGATTCTCTGCAGACGGAGCAGGCGCTGCGCGTAGCAGTCGACAACACCTTCAATTGCATCACGGTCGATGGCTGCACCTCAACGTCGGACACGGTCGCGTTGCTTGCAAGCGGTGCCTGCGCAGGCGTCCTGACAGACGAAGATGTGATCCTCGTTGGCTCGGCGATTGAGGCTGTCTGTGAAGACCTTGCGTTGCAGATCGTCCGCGATGGTGAAGGGGCACATCGCATTGCGCATTGGACCGTGACGGGCGCAAAGGACGACAGCGAGGCTCGTACCATTGCCTATGCCGTGGCGGAAGCCCAACTTGTGCGTTGTGCCCTCAATGGCGGCGACCCGAATTGGGGCCGCATCGTCGCGGCCCTCGGAGTGACCGGCTGTTCGGTAGCGGCAGAACGGATCGGCATCACGCTTGGTGGGCACGCACTTTGCCGCGACGGCATGGCGGTCGAGACTGTAGACATGGCTGCTGTCAACGAGGCTGCCGCGCGCGACACCGTGGAGATCGCGATTGAGCTTGGAATGGGGGAAGGCGTGGCGAGCATCTGGGCCTCCGACCTCTCAAAGCTGTACGTCGAACTGAACGCGGAGTACACAACGTGAGCGGCGCACTCGTTGCCAAGCTCGGTGGGAATGCGCTTGCGCTCTTGCCAGACGCACTGGCCGCCGCCGACGGACGACCGCTCGTCCTGGTCCACGGCGGCGGTGCGCAGATTACTGCGCTGATGACGCAGCGAGGAATCCCCGCACGCTTTGTTGACGGCCGGCGGTTTACAGATTTGCCGACCCTCGCCTGCGCACGCGTTGCGCTCGCTGACGTCTCTGACGAACTCGTTGCTGCTTTGCGGGCGGTTGGGCGCGAGGCTCAGGCGTTTCGACAGGGCGAACTCCTGCAGTGCACGCGACGTGTCGACCTTGGTCTCGTTGGTGAGCCAGCAACAGTTTCTGCCGACGCGATTCGAGCGGCGTGGGGCGCAGACCGGATTCCGCTGATTGCTCCGATCGGTCGTGATCTCGACACTCCACGGCTGCTCAATGTCAATGCCGATGACGTAGCGGCGGCGGTTGCGATTGCAATCGAGGCCGACGAGTTGGCGTTTCTCTCGGACGTGCCTGGTGTCATGGACGAAGCAGGTGCGGCACTCCCGCAAATCTCGGCCAGTGCACCCCCGACTGTGACGGGCGGCATGTTGCCGAAACTGGAAGCCTGCGCTGCTGCGCTCGCCGGCGGTGTTCGCTGCGTGCGGATCGGTGCTGGCACGGAGGTGAGGGCATGAGCATCGCGGATCGTGGCACCGAGGCGATGATGACGAACTATCCACCGCGACCGTTGACGATCGTACGCGGTGACGGATGTTGGCTTTGGGACGATGCTGGCACGCGCTATCTCGACCTCGTGGCAGGCATTGCGGTGGTCACGCTCGGGCATGGCCATCCAGCCCCAATCGCCGCTCTTGCTGCCCAGTCGGCTGTGCTCGACCACGTCTCGAACCTGTACTGGACCGAGCCAGCGATCGCATTGGCCGAACGGCTCAATAGTCTGTCGGGACTTGAACAGGCCTTTTTCTGCAACTCGGGCGCCGAGGCGAATGAGGCTGCGATCAAGCTTGCCCGACGGCATGGAATCGAGACTGGTGGAGCCGCTAAACACGAGCTTGTCTGCCTGGAGGGCGCCTTTCATGGCCGTACGCTCGGCGCGCTCCAAGCCACCTGGGCTCAGCCCAAGAAGATTCCGTTTGAGCCGCTGCCAGCGGGCTTCCGTCACGTTCCCCGTAACGACATCGCAGCACTACAGGCGGCGGTAGGCCCTCAGACGGCCGGTGTATTAATCGAGCCGATTCAAGGCGAAGGTGGAGTACATGTCATCGACGAAGCCTTCTTGATCGAGGCCCGATCGCTGTGTGATCAGCACGATGCATTGCTGCTGTTTGACGAGGTGCAGACCGGCATCGGTCGCTGTGGTGCATGGTTTGCGTTCCAGCGGACCGCTGTCCGTCCGGATGCGGTGGCGCTGGCCAAGGGTTTGGCGTCTGGCATGCCGATTGGTGCGCTGCTTTCGAGGCGGTTGGCGACCGGCTTCCGGCCAGGCGATCACGGTACGACCTTCGGCGGCTCGCCACCCATCGCAGCAGCGGGACTGGCGACGATTGAGGTTGTCGAACGAGAAGATCTGATCGGCAACGCCACGCGCGTGGGCGGGCACCTTTCAGCGGCGCTCGGGGGTATCGACGGGGTTGCGGCAGTTCGTGGAGCAGGGCTCTTGCTCGCCGTCGAACTCGTCGACGGTGACGCGGCGGGTGTGGTCACGGCACTCCGCGAGCATGGCGTGATCGTCAA
>CAXNNM010000075.1:0-5389 GCA_964203735.1 Gaiellales bacterium
AGGCCTTCGACGTTGGTGTACCGGATCTGGTCGTCCGTGATCTGGACACGCTTGCGCTTCTTGAGGGGAAGTGCTGTTCGCTTACGTCGGGTCTGCTGTTGTGCCACGAGTTGAAAAACTCCCTATCGGGTTAGCCGGGGGATCATACCCCAGCCTGAAAAAAAAGCGGTCAGGTACCCAGCATGCTGTCGCGCGCTGCGACGGCAAGCACGTCGGCTCGCTCGTTGAGTTCGATGCCAGCGTGGCCCTTGACGCGTTCAAAGCGTACGTCGTGGGCTGCTGAGGCGTCGAGTAAGAGCTGCCAGAGGTCCTGGTTTTCGACGGGCTTCTTGGCGGCGGTTTTCCAGCCGTTTCGTTGCCAGTTCTTGAGCCAGCCCTGGGTGAACGCCTTTTCGACGTAGGCAGAGTCAGTCACCACGACGACTTTTGTTGGGCGGGTCAGTGTCTCGAGCCCTTTGAGGACGCCCATCAGCTCCATCCGGTTATTGGTGGTGTGCTCGTCGGCACCCGAGATCTCGTGCTCGTGGTCGCGCCAGCGCAAAATCGCCGCCCAACCGCCAGGACCGGGATTGCCGGAGCAGGCTCCGTCAGTCCAGATCTCAACTTCGTCTTCTGCAGCGGGCATGCGGAGTACATTACCGCCGCTGGCACCCGTGATCTTCGGTCGTGTCCTGCGCTGCGGGTGTGATGCGGCAGACACGACTCAACACGACGCTCGGTCGGGTGCGTGCCTGGTTGTTACCAAGCTGCGCAGGATCATTCGCAGACAAGGTGTCCAACGCACCCTTTGCCTCAGCATCGTCACACGACTCTCGGTCTCTTCCGGACATGATGGGCCCGGGCCCATCATGTCCGGAAGAGACCGAGAGGGTGGGCGCTGATGGTTGGGAGTCGCCGGGTGTTCGGATCTGGACGCGACATTCTGGGCGCGGGCCCAAAATGTCGCCACGACCGGCGGGGTACGCTCTCCGTATGGGAATGCCGACAATGGACGAGCTCGCAGCGCTCGTGCGCGACGATGGGATCGTGTTGGGTGCTGCTCCCGCGTCGGCGTACACCGAAGTCGAGGCGGCACTCAAGGATCGGGTCGAGCGAGGGTATTGGGCCGACATGCGCTTTACGGCTGCACGGACCGAGGTGTCGTGTCATCCCGAGACTGCGGTGCGCAATGCGCAGACGGTCGTGACGGCGATTCTGCCCGTCTGGCGCCCATTGCCACCGAAACCCGATGGTCCAGTTGGTCGATTGCCCCGCTACGCCTGGAGTGATCCGTACGCGACGCTACGCGAGGCGCTTGGTCGGGTGCGGGATGCGCTCAAGGCTGAGGGGTATCGCTGCGTCGTCCACGTCGACGCCAACCATCACGTCGACCGCGAAGGTGCTCGTCGGGCCGGACTGACGTTTCCCGGCAAGAACACGATGGCGATTGCGCCCGGCCTCGGCTCGTTTATCTCGATTGGCACGCTGATCACGGATGCGCCGCTCGTGACGGAGACACCCGAGCCTGCCCGGGAAGGCTGTGGCTCGTGCACGCTCTGTATCGATGCCTGTCCAACTGGTGCGCTTGACGAGGAGTACGTTCTCAACGCAGAGCAGTGCTTGTCGTACTGGACGCAGAGTCGCCGCGACATCCCCGACGAGATCGCCGATGCGCTTGGCGATCAGGTCTACGGCTGCGATATCTGCCAGGACGTCTGTCCCTGGAATCAAGGCCCCGAGAAGCGTGGGGCAGACCTGCCCGCCGTGGGTGAGGCATGGGTACGGCTCGATGCTTGGCTCGATGCAACCGACGAGGACCTCGTTGAACACAATCAGCGTCTGTACATCCCTGGCCTCGATGGGCGGTACCTCAAGCGCAACGCCTTGATCGCGCTTGGCAATGGACCGGAGGAGTACCGCTCGCTCGCAGAGCCGTTCGCAGCGACTGAGGATCCGATCTTTGGCCCGGCTGCGCGCCGAGCCACCAATCGCTAGCGACGACCCTTGCCGGCGAGGCGCTTGGCGCCCTTGACCTCTTTGAGGATCTGCGTGGCGCGACGTGCGACACGTGCGCGGAGAGCGGCAGGCTCGATCAGAACGGCTTCGCCGCGGTACTTGATGACCTCGTCTTCGAGCCAGCGCTCGGAGTCGTAGGTAATCGTCGCGAGGATTGCACCGTCGGTGAGGTGCGAGGCGTCCGAACGCTTCTCGGACTCGCGCAGGGCGACGGCGGGGGAGAACCAGACGCTGACAGAACCCTTGGTGCCGCCGACGCTACGACCCTCAGCGCGATTCGAGAGACCATCGCGTGGTGTGAAGGTGTCCTTCAAGCGCTCGACGCTTTCGATGCGGTCGATGCGGAAGGTGCGCTCGCCCTCTGCGGTGCAGTCGTACGCCTCGATGTACCAGTCCGAGTTGACGCCGCGCAAGAGGTACGGCTCGATGATGCGCTCTTCGACCTGATTCGTGGTGCGGGTCAGGTAGTTGATGCGGACGAGGCGATTACGCTCAATGGCCCACGAGATCTCCGAAATGACATCCTCGGGTGCACCGACGTCGGCAGTGGTCGAGGGCTGGCCGCCCGGGACACCGCCGCCACAGGCGACTTCGATCTTCTCGCGCACAGCAGCGAGCGTCGAGTTGGTGCCAGCGGCGATCTGCGGTCCAACGAGGTCGAGGGCCATCAGGATCGCCTTCGCCTCAAGCGGCGAGAGGCGGGCTGGGCGGCGGAAGTCTTCGCCGTACAGCTCCTTCTGAACGTTGATCATGCCCTTTTCGTCGAGCTCGGCGTAGACGGCGTAGCAGCCACCACCGAAGTTGACGAGGTTGAGCAGGTTGATCTGCTCGATCATCTCTTCGTCGTCGATCTCGTAGCGCGCCTGCAACACGGAGGCCGCGATGCTGCCGCTCTGCTCCGTGCCGCACGTCTCGAGGAGATCGGCGAGCAGGGCCTGAAGCACTGCGAAGCGCTCGGGGGCGACGGGGTTCGACGGGCGTGCCGTCGGTGCTTCGGGCTCGGTGACGATCTTCTTGGGCGAGCGGATCGACGGCGGATCGCCAGCGTGCGCATCGCGGACGCGCTCGAGCGCATCGGTGACGGCATCGATGACGTCGCGCGGACCGAGCGGCAGGACCTGGCCGCCGAGGCCAAGGATCCACTCGGCGAGACGGTCGACATCGCTGTACGGCGTCTCGAAGGTTGCGGAGCGGTCTTCGTGGGTCGTTACTTCGCCATGCTTGTTGTAGAGACGATCGACGAGCCAGGCGGCGCTCGGTGCGACGTAGAGAATGGCCTCGCCAACCGGTGCGTCATAACCCCACGGGGCGCGATCACGGTAGGTAGCAGGGTCGAAGTCGCCAGGGCGGCGGAAGTCGCGCTCCTTGCGGGTGTGGAAGCGCATATCGCCACGGATGCGAGAGACGCGGAAGTTGCGGATCTCTTCGCGGTCGTGGTCGTGGCCGACGAGGTACCAGTGCGACTCGGAGTAGTAGAGACCGTACGGGTCGACGGTGCGAGTGCGCTCTTCGCCACGACTGATTGCGAAGTACGAGAAGACGATCGTCTTCTGCTTCGAGATCGCGCCTTCGAGCTTGGCGAGGCGGGCTGCGATCTCTGGCGTGTGGCCGCCACCGCGGAGGTCGAGCGTGACGCCTTCCGAAGGAGAGCGGTCGAGCACGCCAGGGCGGCCGAGTGCGAGGTTCTGGAGCGCCAGACGCAGCGGTGCGGCGTAGGCGAACTGGCCGTCAAGCAGGAACAGGCTCGTCTGGAGGGCGGCGAGCTCTTGATCGCTGAGGTGGAGCGGGGGGAGAAAGTAGTTCTCACGCGTCAGCGTGTAGAGCTCTTCGCCGGTGAACTCGTCGCGATTCGACTTGATCGGCACGCCCAGCGCGAGCAGCTCGGCACGGTCGGCATAGAAGCGGCGCGCGAAGGCCTCGTCCGACATGTCGTAATAACCCTCGACAGCGTTCTTGGCGTCGCGCGCAGTGATCGGTCGCTTCTCGGCCATGATGTACGCCACGAGCGAGAGTTGGCGGATCAGCTTGTCCGCGTCATGGCTCATCGGGCCGCACCTGTTTGTCGATCTTGGCTGCCTCTGCACTCCATAGTTGAGGAGCATACGCAGTTCTGACAACAAGCGCGATGCAGTACGTGTCCTGCTATGGCGTGGGAACCGCTTGGTAGCCTCGGATTTGTGCCTCTCGTTGTCGCGCATTTGGATCTGGATGCTTTTTTTGCTGCGGTTGAGGTGCTCGAAAATCCCGCCTTGGCAGGGCTCCCGGTGGTGGTCGGCGGGGATCCGCAGGGGCGTGGTGTGGTGGCGACGGCCTCGTACGAGGCGCGAGCATTTGGGATTCGCTCGGCGATGAGTGCGGCGGAGGCCGTGCGTCGCTGTCCAAACGCGGTTTTTGTGAAGCCCGATCACTCGCGCTATCGGCGCCATTCCGACGCTGTCTGGTCGCTCGTGCGTGCCGTCGTGCCCGTCGTGGAGCAGGTCGGGATCGATGAGGGGTACCTCGATTTGTCGTCCGTTGCCTCGACGGCGGGGGAGGCGCGCGCATTCCTGGCGGAGTTGCAGGGGCGCATCGAGTGCGAGACGGGGTTGCACGCCTCGTTCGGCTGTGGAGCCGGGAGGACGATTGCGAAGGTTGCCTCGGATGCAGATAAGCCCAACGGCCTCGTGATCGTGCCAGCAGGCAAAGAGGAAGAGTTTCTGGCGCCCTTGCCGCTGCGGGCGCTGCCGGGAATTGGACCGAAGGCCGACAAGCGGATGCGAACTGCGGGGCTGAAGACGATTGGCAATCTGGCCGACCTTGACGATGCCGATCTGCGGCTGGTGTTGCCGGGCGCTGTGGGGTTGGAGTTGCGGGAGCGCGCGCGTGGGATTGATCTGCGCCCGGTGCTGGCCGAAACAGGCCCTTCGGTCTCGATTGGGCACGAGGAGACGTTCGATCACGACATCGCGGATCCCGCGATCCTGTCGGAGCACGCTGCTCGCATGGCCGCTTCTGTCACCGAGCGCTTGGTCAAGGAGGGGCGGGTTGCGCAGACAGTCACGATCAAGCTGCGGTATCCCGATTTTCGGATCTTGTCGCGAGCTCGCTCGGCGAGTGCGCCGACGGCTGATCCGATCGAGATCACCCGGCTTGCTGAGGTTGCGCTGGAACGAGCATTGCGTGACCGCGAACCGCCCGTTCGACTACTCGGCGTGACCGTCTCGCGACTGATCGAGGGCGAGCAGTTGCACTTACGACTCGACGAAGACGCCTAGAAATCAGGACTAGAAACACGAAAGGCCCGGAGACCGCTGGGGTCTCCGAGCCTTTCGCTCAGTCCACGTTGTGCTTGAAGGGCTAGGCGCTGAGCGCGTGCTCTTCGAGATGCGAGTGCGACGGGCAGTACTCGCGGCTT
>CAXNNM010000076.1:0-5373 GCA_964203735.1 Gaiellales bacterium
CAGGCAACCATGCGCTTGACGGCCTCGATGTAGCCCTCGTACTGGACGACCGAGTACATCTGGTGCATGTAGCGGGCCGCCTGCTCCTGCACCGCAGCCACAACCGCCTCGGGCGTGTGTCCACAGTTGAGCGAGCCAATGCCCCCGACGAAGTCGATGAACTCGCGACCATCAACGTCGGTGATGCGCGCACCGTGCGCGTGATCGGCAAAGATCGGCTGCGTGTAGACCGACGCCGAAACCCAGCGCTCACGCTCGGCCTGCAGCGCCGCAGTGTTGATTCCAATTCCCTGATCGATCGCCATGGTGTGCCTCCTCGCCGCACAGGTGCGGCGTTCAGAATGAGATCAGCATAGCCGTGTCGAACGCAGCCGAACGGGCAGCACTCCGTCACGTCCTTTACTATGCAGTCAGGAGGCGATACTGATGGCGATCATAGATACCGCAACACTGCAAGAAATGGCGATGAAGCACCTGTGGCTTCACTTCACGCAGATGGCAGGGTTCGACCCGGATAAGCACCCGGTGATGGTGCGGGGAGACAATATTTTCCTCGAGGACTCGAATGGCAATCGCTACATGGATTTCCTCAGCGGGCTCTTTACCGTCCAGATCGGCTACTCGCACGGCGAGGAGATCGGCACGGCGATGCTCGAGCAGGCGATGGAGTTGCCGTACTACACCAACTGGACCTACTCGCATCCGAAGGCGATCGAACTGGCGACGAAGCTCGCGGAGATTACACCGGACAGCCTCAACCGCGCGTTCTTCGTGTCGGGCGGCTCGGAAGGTGTCGAAGGCGCGATCAAGCTGGCCCGCGATTATCACAATGCGGGTGGCGAGCCAATGCGCCGCAAGGTGATTGCCCGCAAGATCGCGTATCACGGCACCACCTACGGCGCCCTCTCGTTGACCGGTATTACCAGCATCCGCGCGCCGTTTGAGCCGCTGATGGCTGGTGTTCGCCACGTCGAGCCAACCAATCCCTATCGCTGCAAGTACTGCGCCGACCAGGGTGGCTGCAACCTCAAGTGCGCCGATGAGGTGGCTGAGGTGATCGAGTTCGAGGATCCCTCGACCGTCTCGATGGTGATTATGGAGCCCGTCCAGAATGCCGGCGGCTGCTTTACGCCACACCCCGAGTATCACCAGCGCGTCAGCGAGATCTGCAAGGAGTACGGCGTCTTGCATGCCGCTGACGAGACGATCTGTGGCTACGGCCGTCTCGGCGAGTGGTTCGGATCCCAGCGCTACGAGTACGAACCCGACATCATCACGTGCGCAAAGGGCCTCACCAGCGGCTACCAGCCAATGGGCGCGGTCCTCTTCGGCGACAGGATTGCGGATCGTCTGATCGAGACCGAGCATATGTTCTTGCACGGCATTACCTTCGGTGGCCACCCAATTGTGGCGGCTGCTGCCTTGAAGAACCTCGAGATCATGGAGCGCGAGGGTGTGATCGAGAATGTCCGGCAGAACGAGCCGTACCTGCGCGATCAGTTGCTCGGCCTGAAGGAACGCCACGAGATCATTGGCGACGTCCGCGGTGCGGGCTACTTCTGGGCGATGGAACTCGTCAAAGACCGTGCGACCAAGGAGACGTTCAACGAAGAGGAATGCAACGTCCTCTTGCGCGACTTCCTCTCGCCCACCTTGCTCAGTGAAGGCCTGCTCTGCCGCGCCGACGATCGTGGCGATCCGGCGATTCAGATCTCGCCACCGCTGATCACCACGCGTGATCAGATCGACGAGGCGATTGCCGTCTTTGACAAGGTCTTGCCCCAAGCGCAAGACCTGATGTTGAAGATGCGCCGCTAACTGTTTAGATGGGATCGGGGTCGGTGGCGGCTGCTGTCGCCGCCGACCTACTGAGCAGGATCAGCACGAGTCCACCGAGCGCGAACAGTGCTGCGACGGCATAGACGGCGCCGTACCCGGCCGTATTCGCGACGTTGCCCAGCAAGGGTCCGGCGACCGCAAAGCCGAGGTCGAAGCCAGCCGTGTAGACAGCCAGCGCCGCGCCACGCCGATGCGCGGGCGTGCGGTCGATCGCCATCAATGCCAGGGCCGGGAACAGCAACGACCAGGCGATGCCACAGATGACGGCTCCGACGCAGGCAAGCCACCACGTGGGCGCAATTCCGATAATGCTGATACCGATTAGCGCAAAGATGAAAGCCAGTACTCCGGTGCGGTAGGACCCGAGCCGATCGGGCAGGTGCCCAAGCACGATCCGGCCAATGAACGTCGCTGCACCATAGGCGCCAATCACGTAGGCGCCACCGCCGCCATCACGAAAATCGAAGGTCAAGACGGCGAAGCCAACAATCGCGGCCATCACCACGCCACCGAACATCAGACCAAGACCGGGGCGGAACGCCTCGCGGGGTAACGACATTCCTGCCGATTCGGAATGCACCGGCGGTCCGCGCATCCCGATCATTGAAATGAGGGCCAGGATTGGTGCGATCACGAGCAACCACTCTGCCGCCCACAGCCCGACGTGGTCAATCAAGAGCTGCGCGGCGACTGGACCAAGGCTCAGACCAGCCCAGACGCTCAGGCCGAACAGCGAAATCGCTTGACCTCGACGATGCACCGGTGCGAGGTAGACCGCCCACGTCAACCCGGCGGTAAACATGCATGCCTGACCGATGCCCTGCAGTGCCCGTGCCACATACAACACCGAATCGTCCTGCGAGACGAAGAAGAGCGCTCCACCGAGCGCAATAAAGCCAAACCCAACGGCATAGACAAGTCGCGCACCCCGGCGATCGATGCCGAGCCCCGCACTGAAACGGGCCAGCAAGGCCGCGACGGCAAAGACGGTAATCGTCCAGCCAACGATCACATCCGTGCCTCCCAATTCGCCCTTCACGAGCGGCGGCACGATCGCATAACTCGCTCCAAGCGCCAAAAATCCGCCCACTCCGGCGAGGATCAGACGAGCGAAAGCGATGCGCCGGGGAGAGCGCAGGTGGAGCAACTCCATGCGACAACCATAGGTGGTCGCACCCTCCGCTTTGACCAGCACCCGCGCAATGGCTACACTACGAGGCGATGCGCACGATGCCGCTCATGCACGAAGGGACTCTCGGCCGCTTGGTTTCCACCAGCGGCCATGGGGTCGTGGCGTCCGCGCCCACACTTCCGCTCGTCCTTCTTGTCGGCCTCCTTCCCCGCTAAGGGGATTGCATTGGCTTACGCGCTGCTTGCCCGGCGCAGACAACGACAAGACCACAGGACAGGTGCGCGATGTCGCACCACACTTCGGAAGGGAGCACGATGAGCACTTCGGATAGCAGCAACTACGTCAAGATTTTTGATACCACCCTGCGTGACGGTGAGCAGTCGCCTGGGATTAGCCTGAATGCCCAAGAGAAGCTGGAGATCGCGCGCCAGCTTGAGCGCCTCGGCGTGGACATCATCGAGGCCGGCTTTGCGATTGCTTCTCCGGGCGAAATCAAGGGCATTGGTCTCGTCGCCCAGCATGTGCGCACCTGCACGATCGCGTCGCTCAATCGCACGCAACAGGCCGATATCGACGCCTCGTGGGAGGCACTTAAAGACGCCGAATCGCCACGCTTCCACGTCTTTATCGCCACCAGCGATCTGCACATGGAACACAAACTGCGGATGACGCCCGAGCAGGTGCTCGAGCAGACACGCGACGCGGTTACCTATGCGCGTACGAAGGTTTCCGACATCGAATTCTCGTGCGAAGATGCGACCCGTTCGCGTCCCGAGTTTATGGCCGAAGTTGTGCGCACGGCGCTTGCCGCAGGCGCCACGACGATCAACATTCCCGACACGGTCGGCTACACAACGCCAATCGAGTACATGGAGATTCTCGAGACGCTCTACGCCAACGTGCCCGAGCTGCACGGAGCAACGCTGAGCGTCCATACGCACAACGATCTTGGTCTGGCGACCGCAAACTCACTGGCAGGCGTGCAGGCAGGTGCGCGTCAGGTTGAGGTTGCGATCAATGGCATTGGCGAGCGCGCGGGCAACTCCGCGCTCGAAGAGGTCGTGATGGCGCTGCGGACGCGTAAGGCGTTCTACGGCTTCGAGACCGGCGTCGAGACGCGCGAGATCGCGCGCTCGAGCCGACTCGTGTCGCGCCTAAGTGGCTATCCCGTGCAGCCGAATAAGGCGATCGTCGGCAAGAACGCGTTTGCCCATGAGGCCGGCATTCATCAGGACGGCGTCCTGAAGAACCGTCGTACCTACGAAATCATGGATGCCGAGTCGATCGGGCTTGCCCACAACGAGCTCGTCCTGGGCAAGCACTCGGGTCGCCACGCGCTGCAGAAGGCGTATGCCGACATGGGCTACGTCGTCGAGGGCGAAGACCTCAAGCGTGCCTTCACGCGCTTCAAAGAGATCGCCGACCGCAAGAAGAACATCTCGGCTCTGGACCTCGAGGCGTTGCTCGACGACCAGTCCCGCGACACGAGCGAGCGCTTCGTGCTGGAGCGACTGGCACTGCGCACCGCAACGGGCGAGACGTCGCAGGCTGAGGTGTCCGTCCGCGAGGGCGAGACGCTCCACACGGCAACGGGCGAGGGCGATGGCCCGATCGATGCGGCCTTCAAGGCACTCGCCGAGATCGCCGCGACGACCGCGACGCTGCGCGAGTTCAACGTCAATGCAGTGACCGGTGGCCAAGATGCCCTCGGCGACGTCCGCGTCGTCTTGGAACTCGATGGTCAGACCTACACCGGCCAAGCGGTCGCCCCCGATATCACCGAAGCAGCCGCCCAGGCCTACCTGCGCGCCGCATCGCTCGCAGCAGCGGGCACACCAAACTCGATAGTCCGCGAGACTATCTAACCGACAACGCACGTAGAACGGAGCCACGACAGTGAAGATCGCAGTCCTCCCCGGAGATGGAATTGGCCCAGAGACGACCCGCGTTGCGTTGGCGGTCCTCGCGGTTGCCGGGGATGTGTACGGCTTCTCTGCTGAGGTGACGGAGCATCCGTTCGGCGGCAATGCGATCGACTCGCACAACGATCCGTTTCCCGCCGAGACGCGGGCAGCGTTGCCGTTGGCAGATGCTGTCTTGAAGGGTGCGGTTGGTGGCCCGAAGTGGGACACGGGCGAGATTCGCCCGGAGCAGGGCCTCTTGGCTCTGCGTGCCGAGCTGAAGGTGTTCGCCAATATCCGACCGATCCGCCAGTGGACGAAGAAGATTGGCTCGCCCTTGCGTGACGAGCTTGTCGACGGTCTCGACATGATCATCATCCGCGAGCTAACGGGTGGCCTCTACTTTGGCCCAAAGGAGTTGACGGCCGAGACGGGCATGGATACTTGCCGGTACTCCGTCGAAGAGGTCGAGCGCGTGGCGCGCTATGCCTTCGACCTCGC
>CAXNNM010000077.1:0-5365 GCA_964203735.1 Gaiellales bacterium
CATGTTCGGTGCCGTTGGGCACCGCAGATCCACCGAGTGACAGCCGACCAGTGGTCGTGCTCGTGTCGCGAGGTGGTTGGAGGCGTGAATGCTCGAAGCCGGCAATACGGCTACAGGCACAGAGTTCGTTGATATGACGGGTCGTCCGACGCTCGACGCAGTCGATCGTTGGATTGGCGAGTGCATCCGCGCGCCCGACGACACCGACGGCATTCGCGCGGGCAGCCTCTGGGCCAGCGCCTACCTCGAAGCCGCCGACGAGATCGAAGCGGGTCTTGCCTCGCCATCGGCCGAATATCGGCGCCGCTACGCACTGCCGCTCGGCCTTCAGCGCGTGTTGGCCGCCGACGAGCCGCACCTGCAATCGGGCCTTGCGCTTCGTCCTCATCAGGTCGACGCCCTCGCCGGCATGCTCGCCGCCGTGATTGGCGACTTCGAACGCTCGCAGCGCACCGAGCAGGACGAGCTCGAGCAGCCCGAGAACGACGCGCCGAAGCTGGCCGACGAGAGTGCCGCCGTCGTGGGCGATTCGGGCGATGACGACGATGACGACGACACCGAGTTCGGCTTCGAGGATGACGACGAAGACGACGCACCCGTCGAACTGCCACGGATCATCGACAGTCCGGTTGCGCGCGTTACGCTCGCCGGCATCGACGACTCGGACGACGATGACGACGACGACGATGACGACGCGACGGGCGAAGAGCCGATCCACGACCCTGGCGCCATTCGCCGCTACCGCTTCAAGCACCCGACCGCCTCCGGCAAGACCGTCGCCGCTGCTGCTTTTGTCGATGCCGCCAAGATCACCGGCGTTCTGATCCTCACCCATCGCCGTCTCTTGGTCGACCAGTTCGAGCGCGACCTCAAGGAGCAGGGCTACGCGCATCGCCTCAAGGACCCCGTGCTCGGCGCTGCCAAGCCGCCGCTGGTGCCGCCGATCACGATCGAGACCTACGCGTGGTTTATCAAGAACGCCGATCGCCTCAACCGCGACGTCTATGGCGTGATCCTCTGCGACGAGGCCCACACGGCGCTCGGCGATCGCACCTCTGCCGCGATTCGACGCCTCGACACGCCGACCTATATCGGCATGACCGCCACCGACCAGCTGCTGCAGAAGCACGTCGGCGATGTCTTCCCAGCCGAGATTGCAGACTTCCCGCTTGGCGAGGCCGTCCTGACGGGTGTTGTCGCCCCGCTCCGTGCTGTGCGCGTACCGCCTGGCACATCGCTCAAGCGCGTCCGGCTCGTTGGTGGCGACTACGACCAGCAAGAGCTCGCCGACGCGCTCGACCACGACGCCGTCAACATGGCTGCCTCGATGTACTACCTCGACATGTTCGGGCAGCGCCCGGGCATCGTCTACGCCGCCGGTGTCGATCACGCCGTTCGCGTCGCCGCGGCAATGCGGGCGATTGGACTCAAAGCCGCCGCAGTCTCTGGACGCACGCCGCCGCGCGAACTCGCCGAGACGCTTGCCGCCTACGAGCGTGGCGAAGTCAACGTGCTCGTCAACGCCCAACTGCTCGCTGAGGGTTGGAACGCGCCGCGCGCAACCGTCTGCATGCATCTCGCGCCGACCGCGAGTCGTCGCGTCTACCAGCAGCGCGTCGGGCGCGTTATGCGCCTCCATCGGCGCAAGGAATCCGGCGTCGTCGTCGACTTCGCCGAAGCCGCTGCACCACACACAGACCGCACGATCACTCTGCACTCGCTGCTCGACGTCGATACGTTCCAGCCGGGCGCGCTCGTCACTCCGCGACCGCCGCGCGTGCGCCGCCGTTGGCGCCGGTTGCCAAAGGCGCTGGTGCGCGAGGCGCCATGGGTCGTGCCCGTCACGCCCGATCCGGTGCGGCGTGCGCAGGTTATCTGCGACAACTGGAAGACCGTCGCCGTCGATCGCCTGCCGCTCGACGAGCAAGAGTTGTGGGCCGAACACGCGGCCGAGCGGGCCCAGCCAAAGGACCTCGAAAAGTTGGCGCGTGTGCTCGTCGCAGTGCCACGCGAGGCGCGCATGGTGTTCTTTGCCAAGTGCGCGGCCGAGAACCGGCATCGTCAGCTGCGGCTCGAGGCGCTCCGCGATCTCGCTCAGAGCGGACCGGGGACAAACCTGTTCGAGCAGGCCGTGCGGCTCGTCGAGCGCGCGCCGACGTGGCGTCAGGATCGTCAGCAGGGCGCACGTACATTGCTGCTCGCGCTTGGCGATGGCTTTGGCGAAGCGTCCGACCACTACGTCTCCGCCTGGGCCTGGCGACTCGCCGCGTCGTCGGGCGATGCGCAGCAGCGTCGCGTCATCACCGCTCTCGAGGGCGGCCGCGATCTCGTCCGTAGCCTGTCCGGCCGCTCGGGCGATGCGGCGCGCCAGCAGGCCAAGGCGATCGTGGCGATTGCCGAAGAGCAGCCGCTCGATGTTGGTGCTGCCCTCCTCGCCTGTATCCGCACGGTCGACATGGGTGCCGAGCGCGTGCTCGAGGACGCCCGGATTCGCATGTCAGCCGATCCACGCGCACTCGCTGCCGCCTTGGGCTCCAACGTGCCATTGCCGCGCGGCGTCAAGCGCCCGACACGCTCGCGCGTCTCAGCAGCCGCGCTCCAGGGCTCGGTCTTGCCGTCGTCGATCGGCGCCTTGCCAAACGAGGCTGCGCACGAAGAGCCGAAGAAGCGTCGGCGCCGTCGGAAGCGCAAGCGCACGGGCGAGTCTCCGCAGGGCGAGGCGACGGTCGAGGCTGTCGACAACGACGTGCCAGAGGCCAGCGAGCCGGAGGCCGCTCCCGTACCTGTGGAAGTCGAGGATTCGGCGCCGGTGAAGCCGAAGCGTGGTCGTCCTCGCAAGGCGCGTCCCGAGGAGAACATCGAGGCTGTAGCGGCCGAGGCTCCTGCGGTCGAAGCGGCTCCGGTCGAGCAATCCGACGAGGCACCGGTCAAGCGCAAGCGTGGACGTCCCCGCAAGGTGCAGCCAGAGGCAGATCAGGCCGTCGAGGCGCCGAGCGTGGAGTCCGCTCCGGCGGATGTCGTCGAGGATGCTCCCGTCAAGCCGAAGCGCGGTCGTCCGCGCAAGGTCAAGGTCGAGGAGCCAGTCGTCGAGGCACCACCGGCTCCGGAGTTCACCGCCTCCGGCATGCGCCGCGTCGTGATCGACGACGAGCCTGCCGGCACGACGTTTTCGACGGATGGCATGAATCTCCAGCGCGGCCGAGGTCGCCCACGCAAGACCAAGGCACTACCGAAGTCCAGGCGCGTGGCACCACCGAAGCCACCCAAGACCGATCCGTCCGGGCCGGCCGAGATCCCTGAGTGGTAGTTGTCCGCTGGGTGTAGCGGTATGGGTTACGGCCGCGGTTGAGGTCGTACGGGGAGCGACCGAGTGGCCCGACTGATCCGTCCGGACCGGCCGAGATCCCTGAGTGGTAGTTGTCCGCTACGTGGTGCAGTACGTACTACGACCGCGAGTGAGGTCGTACGGGGAGCGACCGCGTGGCCCGACCGATCCGTCCGGGCCGACCTAAATCCCAGAGTGGTAGGTGTCCGCTACTTGTAGCGGTACGTAATACGACCGCGAGTGAGGTCGTAGGGGGAGAGCTCGACCTTGACGCGGTCGCCGGGCAGGATGCGGATGTAGTGGCGTCGCATACGACCCGAGATATGGCCGAGTACCTCATGCCCGTTGTCGAGCATGACGCGGAACATGGTGTTCGGAAGCGACTCCGTCACCTCGCCCTCGACTTCAATCTTCTCTTCCTTCGTCACCAGCACTCCGTCGTTTGACTGCTGTAGAGGGTACAGGAGCCGAGTTCAGCATGTTCCCGGCAGCGCCGCGCGCTACCGTCTAGGTATGACCGTCATGACTCCCGGTGAGCTCGACCGCTACGCGGCCGCTGTCATCGATACCTGCCTGCACATCAAAAAAGGCGACACTGTCGCCATTCACGGCGAGCCGGGCTCCCGCCCGTACATGCACGCTCTCGTCGAGGCGGCCTATGCCTCGGGTGCGCGCTTTGTCGATGTTTTGTATGTCGATCCGGTTGTTCGACGTGCGCGCATCACGGGCGCGAAGGATGTCACCACGCTCAAGTGGTCGCCACGCTGGCACCTGACGCGCATGAAGGATCTGGTGGCTGCCGACGCGTCGATCATTTCGATTGCCGGCGAGGAGAACCCGGGGTTGATGAAGGGCATCGATCCGAAGCGGGCGATGCTGGAGATGACGGCGCGCATGCCGGGTCGCGAGGCGTACCTGAAGGCGGTTGCTGCGGGCACGGCGCGCTTCTGCGTGGTTGCCTATCCGGCGCCGGGTTGGGCGAAGCAGGTCTATCCGAAGTTGTCGGTCGAGCGTGCGCAGCGTGCGTTGGCGAAGGATCTTTTGTCGTTCTGTCGGATCGGTGCGGACGATGCGCCTGGTGCGTGGGGCAAGCATGTGGAGACGCTCGTCAAGCGCTCGGCGCTCGTCAACAAGCGCAACTTCGTGTCGATCGAGTTCAGGGCGCCTGGTACAGATCTGAAGGTTGGGTTGGCGCCGAAGACGCGTTTTTGTGCGGCTGAGATGAAGACGCCAAATGGTCGTCGTTGGTGCGCGAACTTGCCGACCGAAGAGGTCTTTGCGAGCCCGGACTACCGCTATGCAGAGGGCCATTTCGCCTGCACGCGTCCGCTCTCGCTTGATGGCCAGATGTTCGATGGCATCAAGGCAGAGTTTGCGGGTGGTCAGCTCCAGCGGATCCAGGCGAAGACGGCGAAGCAGCGCGAGTATCTCGCCGCCTATTTTGCGCGCGATAAGGGTGCGGGTCGCTTGGGCGAGGTGGCCCTTGTCGATCGAGCGTCGCGAATCGGCCAGTCCAACCGTGTCTACCACACGACGCTGCTCGACGAAAACGCAGTCGCACACGTCGCCTTCGGCTCGGCCTATTCCTCAACGCGTTTCCCGGACGCAAAAATCACGGGCGACCGCGGCCTCAACGTCTCGAAGATCCACGTCGACGTAATGATCGGCAGTGACGACCTCGACGTAACAGGAGTGACCTCCAAAGGCGAACGCGTCCCAGTCATCAGCGACGGCGGCTGGGTCCTGAAGTAGCGGTGGAGGCTGGGTGCTGAGGTAATGGCGGAGGTTGGGTCCTGAGGTAGCGGTGGAGGCTGGGTGCTGAGGTAGCGGTGGAGGCTGGGTGCTGAGGTAGCGGCGGCGGTTAGCGGCTGTGGTTTTGTGTTGAAGCAACCCGGTGCAATCAGCTGCGCGGGCTGCTGTTCAAGAACCACAGCGCCATCCAACCCCAAGCGTGATCCAGGGTCAATGTCCAGAAGGGGTCAGGCACGATCTGGACATTCGTTAGACGAGCTAGCTCGTCATCGAATGTCCAGATCGTGC
>CAXNNM010000078.1:0-5360 GCA_964203735.1 Gaiellales bacterium
ACGAACCTGGCGATCGCCGTCGAGCGCGCCGCACGTGCGTTGGCGAAAGCGATGAATGCGGAGATCCCAAAGAGTTCGGCCACGAACCTTGGCGACCTACCGGCCACCCAGTTCGACTTCGTCGCCAAGGATCGCTCCCTGACCACACGCCTCGTCTACGCCTTCAAAGGCAAGACGCAGTACTTCGTTCGCTGCCAATGGAACGAGAGTGGCAAGGACACGATCCCGCCTGCGTGCGATCAGGTGACGAAGACCTTCGCGCCTGCCGGATAGACACCGGAGTGAGTTCGTCACTACTCGCCCGAGCGCGGCACCCAAGTACGTCAGAGACTCGCTCTCACGGGGGACGCGCCAGCGCCTGTCAGGCTTGTCACTGGTGCCTCGTTCCTCCACACTGCCACCATGAGTCGCGTCGGCATCGACATTGGTGGATCCTTTACGGATGCCGTCTTGATCGGAGCTGACGGGCGCGTGTATGTCGCGAAGGTGCCATCGCAACCGGCGCAGATCGAGGCGGCGTTCATGGCTGGGCTGGACAGTCTCTTGGTTGTCGCAGACGAGCCGGCCGCGGATGTCGCGTACCTCGCTCATGGCACGACAATCGCGACGAACGCGATCGTGCAGCGGACCTTCGCAAAGACGGCGCTGATTACCAACGCTGGGTTCGCCGATGTGCTGACAATCGGAACGCAGATGCGCCGCAACGTCTACGACCTCTGGACACCCGAGGATGCGCCGATCGTGCCGCGCGAGCTGTGCTTCGGAGTCGGCGGGCGCATCGATGCGCAAGGGCTCGAGCATGAGGCGCTCGCCGAGGACGAGGTCCTGGGTGCCGCAGAGGCAATGCTTGATGCGGGTGTCGAGGCGGTCGCAGTGATGACGCTGTTTTCCTTCCTCAACCCCGACCACGAGAAACGCATCGCCGCGCTGTTGGCCGAGGCAATGCCCGGCGTGCCCGTGACGCTATCGCATGCGGTCGTGCCCGAGTTTCGCGAGTACATACGTGCGTCGACGGCGGCGGCGAACTCGGCGCTGCTACCGCTCGTCGGGCGCTACATCACTGCGCTTGAGAACGAGGTCGCCAGCGCAGGCATCGTGGTGCCGTTGCATCTGATGCAATCGAACGGGGGTGTGACGCCCGCTGAGCGCGCGCGACAATTGCCGATCGTACTCGCCACCTCAGGTCCTGCTGCTGGCGTGATCGGTGGGTCTCGGCTGGCAAGGCTCGTCGGCGAGGAAGACGTGATCACGTTCGACATGGGTGGCACCACAGCCGACATCGGCATCGTCACGCATGGCGAGGCCGAGGTACGGTTTACCAGCGAGGCCGCCGGCACGCCGATCAACTTGCCGCAACTCGATCTGCTCTGCATCGGTGCTGGCGGCGGATCGATCGCCACCGTCGACGAGTTTGGCGCACTCCGCGTCGGTCCCGAGAGCGCCGGCGCTGCACCGGGCCCAGCCGCGTATGGGCAGGGCGGCGTGTTCGCGACCGTGACAGACGCGCACGTCGTGCTCGGCACGCTGAGCGAAAACTGCAAGCTGGCCGGACGGTTGCCGCTCGACCGTGCACTCGCGCTCGACGCCGTCAACCGGTGCGTGGCCCTGCCGCTTGGACTTGACAGCGAAGAGGCCGCCAGCGCGATCCTGCGCATCGCTAACGCCAATATGGCTAACGCTGTGCGCATGATGAGCGTCGCGCGGGGCCAAGACCCACGCGGCTACGCACTCGTTGCGATCGGCGGCGCCGGACCGATGCATGCCTGCTCGCTCGCCGATGAGGTGGGCATTCCAAGGATCGTCATCCCTCGCCACCCCGGCGTCGCCGCCGCGTATGGGCTGCTCGCCACGGATATTCGTCACGACCTTCGTCGTACTTGGCGGCGGCAGACCAGTGCCATCTCGCATGCCGAACTCGACGCCGAACTGGCGCGACTCGAAGACGAGGCACGGGCGCTGCTCGCGTACTCCGCGGGCGTGGCGCACGGCGAGTCACTCGACTGGGAACTCGATCTGCGCTACCGGGGTCAGGCCTACAACCTGACTGTTCCGCTTGGGCCGCGCCCGGCATCGATCGCGACGATCCGCGCCGTCGAGCAGGCGTTCGTCGACGAGCACCAGCGGCTGTACGACTACACCCCCACCATTACGGACACGGAGATTGTCACGATCCGGCTGCGCGCTACGGCGCTGACCGAGCCAATCGTCGTCGACGCCGTGGGTGGCGGGGTGCCTCGGGCGGCGACGCAGCGCGTGCACGATGGTGTCTGGAGCGAGTGGGCCGTGCATCATCGCGACGCTCTCGAGCTAGGCGACACGATCGTAGGACCCGCGATCATCGAGCAGGCCGACGCCACCAGTGTGCTGCACCGAGGCTGGACCGCAATCGTCGCTGCCGGCGGCACGCTCGTGCTCGAGCGAAAGGCGGAAGCATGAGGATTGAGCCGCCCGATGCCGTCACCCAAGAGATCCTAGCCAGCGGCTTCAAACACATCGCCGAGGAGATGGCCGTCGTCGAGTATCGCTCGTCGTACTCGCCAATCATCCGCGAAATGCTCGACTTCAACTGCGGTATTTTCGCTGCAGATGGCCGCGCGATCGCGAACTCAGAACAGATCCCCGCGCAACTCGGCCTGATGCAGTTTGCGCTCGAGTCCGTGATTGCCAAGTGGAGCGGCCGGATTGAGCCCGACGACGCGTTCATCACCAACCACCCCTACATGGGCGGCACGCACACGCCAGACCTGCAGGTGTTTATCCCTTGCTTCCACGAGGGCGCGCTCGTTGCTTGGAGCGGTTCGATCGCGCACCACATTGATATCGGCGGGCGCTTCCCTGGCACCGAGAGCGCGCAGTGTACCGAGCTGTTTCAGGAGGGGCTGATCTTCCCCGCCGTGCGCTTCGTGGAGCGCGGCCAGCGCGTTCAAGCCATCTACGACATGCTCGAGGCCAACGTCCGCGATCCCGCCTCTACCCTCGGAGACCTCGACGCACAGCTCGCCGCCTGCAAGCGCGGCAATCAGCGGCTCGCCGAAACGATCACGCGGTACGGGCTGCCGCTCGTGCTCGGCGGCTTCGAGGCACTTGTCGCGCAGACGGCGCGGCGCACCGAGGCGTTGTTCCGATCGTGGCCGAGCGAGGCTGTTGAGGCCGAGGGCTTCCTCGACGACCACGGCTTCGAGCACACCGCCCCCGTGCGCGTGCACGTCCGGCTCAGTGTCGAGGACGGCACGCTCATCGTTGACCTGTCCGGCTGCTCGCCACAGATCCCATCAGGCATGAACGTGCCGATCGCCAGCGCGCACGCAGCCGCGTACTTTGCCGTGCGCGCCTTCCTCGGCGGCACCGTGCCACACAACGCGGGGCTCGCCAGCCGCGTACGGCTGATCATCCCCGAGGGCACCCTCTACAACCCCATCTTCCCCGCCGCACTCAGCGCGCGACACCTCGCCGTTCAGCGCCTCACCGACGTGATCATCGACGCGCTCTCCACCCTCCTACCCGAGCACGCGATCGCCGGCAGCCAAGTCTCGTTCCCGGCGCTCGTGTTCCAGGCTGTCGACCCACGCAGCGGTGACCTCACGCTGCTCGCCGACATCCTCGGCGGTGGCGGTGGCGCGCGACGCAACGCCGACGGTGACGACGGCATCGACCCCTACACCTCTAATTGTGCGATCCTGCCCGTCGAAATCGCCGAGCTCGAGTACCCCTGGCTGATCGAGCGCACGGAACTCGTCGAAGGCTCCGGTGGTCAAGGCCGCCACCGCGGCGGCATGGGTATCCGCCGCGACTATCGCCTGCTCGCCGCCGAGTCCGACGGCATGTTCTACGTCGAGCAGACCAACCCTCGTTTCGGTGCCGGCGGCCGCGAGGGTGGCGCTACCGGCGCGCCCGGGTACGCCGCGATTCGCCGCGTCGCCACGGGCGAGACTGAGGTCGTGCACGGCAAGGGTTACGTGACGCTGCACAAGGGCGACGTCCTGATTCTCGTCGGCTCCGGCGGGGGCGGGTTTGGTGTGGCGACCACCGGTTCGTGAGCGGTCTACGCGCTGCCGTAGCAGTACGTAGAACCTGATGCTGATGTCGTAGCGTTCGCCGCTTGCCGCGCTTGAACGTGCGCAAAGAACGCGCGCTATAGGCACAGACATGTGCCAGGGAGATCGGCCACGGTGGGGCTATGGACCAGCCGCTGCCCTCTCACCCTGAGCTAACACGCGAACTCGAGTTCTTACGTGACCACGATGGGCGCGAATATCGAGCCGTCGCACATGCAATCCGCGTCCTATGGACGACTGCGGCTCAGCTTGGCTTCCCGTATACGAGCGCGATCCGTACCTCCGGGAACATCACTCTGCGCGAGCTGCGCCCTCGACGTGGCCGTAGCCGGTACCGCGTGCTCTACGCACCGCGCCACCCCGCGCCGATTCTGCTGGCACTCGCGCCCGAGGCGGCGCACAACCTACGGGGCTTTCAACGATCCGTCGGCGAGGCCATCGATCGCCTCGCCGAATATGACCAGGGGCACAACAATGATATATGTAACTGATAGCATGGAACATAACATGCCGCCGAAGCCCGCAAACAAGTGGATCACACACGATGAAATCGAGAGACGTGATGCTGCTGAGGACACCCCATACCGTCGCCTTTGGTATGCGACCGCCATCCAGAGCACTGTCGGCATTGCCGTCCTCAAGTACCGCTACGACCATAGCCTCTCGCAGACCGCGTTCGGCAAACTCGTCGGCATGTCGCAGCCGCAAGTTGCCCGCCTCGAGCTTGGTGAGCACACCCCGAACTTCGACACGTTGTTGCGCATCACCGCCGCCACCGCACTCGAGATCTCACTGACGATCGGCCCCAAGGTCGAGCCAAGACGGGCAATCCCCAAGGAACTCCAGCGGGGCTCAGTGTGTGATGCGACCGACCAGATCGTGATCAGCGTGCGCGAGGCCCGCTAACCCTGCAGGCTAGGCGCGGCTGGCTCCGGGCTTCCACGTCGTCTCTCCCCCATCACCATTGGCGGCACGGCCAAGGACGAAGAGCAAATCCGACAGGCGGTTGAGGTACGTGATCACCTCGGGCGTCATCGGCTCAGTCGCGGCAAGAGCGACGGCGTCGCGCTCGGCTCGTCGGCAAATCGTGCGGGCCACGTGGAGGTGTGCGCTCAGCGGGGTGCCACCCGGGACGACGAAGGAGATCAGCGGCGGGAGGCTCGCGTTGACTTCGTCGATGCAGTCCTCGAGCCACTGCACCTGATCGGGGCTGACACGCAGACGCGAGCGGTGCTTCTCATCGTCCTCTGGTGGGGGCGGGACGCAGAGGTCGGCGCCAACGTCGAAGAGGTCGTTTTGGATGCG
>CAXNNM010000079.1:0-5264 GCA_964203735.1 Gaiellales bacterium
TCGCCGTCGTTGGTGGCAAACAGCTGATGTTCGCGTTGCACCGCCGTTAAGACACGACGATCCGCCGCACGATGAGGCAGAGTGAGGGGGTGCAGCGCATCGCCCTCCTCTGCCTCGTGCTGGTTGTCGCCGCGCTGATTGCTCCAGTCACGCAGGCCGACAGCTTCAGCGCCAAGGTCACGCCAATACCTCGCGAGATGCGCACGACCATGACAGGCGTCTCGTGGCACAAGGGTTGTCCGGTGGGTTTTGGTTCGCTGCGGCTGATTACCTCGACCCACCACCTCCCCGCGGGCGGAACAGCGACGGGGCAGTTGATCGTGCATCGCGATGTTGCTCCGGCCATCAAGCGAATCCTCAAGCGCCTCTGGAATCTCGACTACCCGATCGCGCGCATGGAGCTGGTCGATGCCTACGGCGGCGACGACTGGGAGTCGATCGAGGCGAACAATACGTCGGCCTTTAACTGCCGTGCGGCGACTGGGTCGAGCAACTGGTCGAACCATGCCTATGGCTATGCGATCGACATCAACCCAATCGAGAATCCGTGGATCGAGAATGGCAAGGTCTTCCACAAGGCCTCGTGGCAGTACATCGATCGCACGAAGCGCAAGAGCCCGCTGCAGATCCTGCCGGGCGACAAGGTCGTCAAAGCCTTCGCCGCTGAGGGTTGGGGTTGGGGTGGCGCCTGGTCGGGTAGCACGCTCGACACGCAGCACTTCAGCATCACTGGGCGCTAGCGCGGTTCTGAAACGCACCCAAAAACAGGCTACGCTGCCCGCTATCGACGGGAGGAATGCACGATGACGCGCACCGGGTTTGTGTGGGATGAGAAGTACGTCTGGTTTGACAGTCGCGGCTATGCCGATTGGCTTCCGCAGGAGGCGTTGTTTCAACCAATGCCATCGCCCGAGACTCCCGAAGGCAAGCGTCGCTTTAAGAACCTGCTCGACGCTGCGGGTATTACGCCTCAGCTCGTCGATGTGCCGTCGCGTCTGGCTACGGTCGATGAGATCGCGCGTCTCCACGACCGCGACTACATCGCGCGCATCAAGGAGTTGAGCGACACGACGGGTGGCGATGCCGGCGAGGAGACGCCGTTTGGTCGTGGTGGCTACGAGATCGCGCTGCTCGCAGCGGGTGGTGCGATGAACGCGGTCGCGGCTGTCCTTGAGGGCACCGTCGACAACGCCTATGCGCTCGTGCGCCCACCAGGGCACCACGCCGAGTACGACCTTGGTCGCGGCTATTGCATCTTTGCCAACACGGCGCTTGCCGCTCGCCATGCACAGCTCGACCATGGCCTCAAGCGTGTTGCGATCGTGGATTGGGATGTCCACCATGGCAACGGCACCGAGCACGCGTTCTATAACGACCCGAGCGTGCTGGCGATCTCGCTGCATCAGGACAACAACTATCCGATCGGTAGCGGCCTCGTCGGCGACATCGGCGATGGCCATGGTATCGGCGCGACGCTCAACATTCCGCTGCCGGCCGGCGGCGGTCGCCAGCCGTACGAGCTCGCGTTCATTGATGTGGTGATCCCCGCGCTCGAGCGCTTCCAGCCCGAGCTGATCCTGGTCGCCAGTGGCCTCGATGCGAACCGCTACGACATCAATGCACGCATGGATCTAACGTCCGAGGACTACCGCGTCTTCACCCAGTTGCTGATGGACGCAGCCGACCGCCTCTGCGGTGGTCGACTCGTGATCATCCACGAGGGCGGCTACTCCGACATGTACACGCCGTACTGCGGCCTGCGTGTTGTCGAGACGCTGAGTGGCCTCGATGGCGGCGTGCCAGACGGCACGCTTGGCGGCGAGTCGAGCACGAAACTGTGGGACCACGAGCGCGCTGCCGTTGCGGCCGCCGCTGCGAACGTACCGAAGGTGCCGACACCGTGAGTGACGAGCGCCATATCCGCGACCGGAGCCTCTGGCTCGACACGTTCCCGGGCCCGATTCGGCCGCGCCCCGCTCTCCAGGGCGACACGGATTGCGACGTCGCGATCGTGGGCGCGGGCATGACCGGTCTCTGGACTGCGTATGCCCTGCTCGATGCCGATCCGTCGCTGCGTGTGCGAGTGATCGAGCGCGAGGTCGCGGGCTTTGGCGCGTCGGGTCGCAATGGTGGCTGGGTTTCGGCTGGCATTGCGGGTGTCGCCGAGGAATGGGCCAAGCACAGTGGTGCCGAGGCCGTGCGCCAGGCGGAGCGCGCGACGTGGGAGTCCGTCGATTGGATTGGCGAGCGTGTCGCGCAGGAGCAGATCGATTGTGGCTTCGTCAAGGGCGGCATTCTGAGCGTCGCACGAACCGCGGCCCAGGAAGAGCGTGTCCGCGAATACATCGACTATCACCGCCAGTGGGGCTGGGGCGAAGATGACGTTCGCGCGCTGAGCCCAGCCGAGGTCGCCGAGCGCGTTGCGATTGCCGACGCGCGACTCGCGTCTTTCACACCGCATGGTGCGCGCGTCAATCCAGCCCGCCTCGTGCGCGGCATCGCGGATGCTGTGGAGCGCAAGGGCGGCGTCATCTACGAGCAGACCGCCGCGCGCTTTATCGAACCCGGACGCGTAGTTACAGAGCACGGCACCGTCCGCGCTGACCACGTCGTGCGTGCAACCGAGGCCTTCACCGTGCAGTTCAAGCAGCAGTCGCGCACCTACCTGCCGCTCTACTCGCTGATGATCGCGACCGAGCCTCTGCCGCAGGCTGTCTGGGACGAGCTCGGCTGGGATGGCTGTGAGACGATCTCCGACGCACACCACCTTTTCTTTTATGCGCAGCGCACGACCGACAACCGCATCGCGATCGGCGGGCGCGGAGCGCCGTATGGTCTCGGTTCGCCGGTCGACGAGGCGTATGAGCGCCATGACGGCGTCAAGGCTCGGCTGACGAACACGTTGTACTCCGCGTTTCCCGCCACGCGCGGCGCAGCGATTACCCACCACTGGGGCGGTGCGCTTGGCGTGCCGCGCGACTGGTCGATGAGTGTCACGCACGACCCTGCAACCGGCCTCGCCTTTGCGGGCGGCTACTCCGGGCATGGCGTTGCGGCAACGAGCATCTCGGGCCGCACGCTCGCCGATCTGATCCTCCGCCGCGAGACCGAACTGACCAAAATGCCGTGGGTTAACCATCCGGTTCGCAAGTGGGAGCCCGAGCCGCTGCGGTGGATTGCGAGCCGCGCAATCGTCGGCATTATGGGTTCGTCGGATCGCGCTGAGGATGCCGGCGCTGCTCGTACTGCTCGACGGATGGCGATCATCCGACCGTTTCTCGGGCACTAGCGCCTAGGGATTTTTGCGCCAGACCGGGACACCGTCGACTGGGGTCTGTGTGTAGACCGCATCGAGCACAGCCTGGATTTTGCCGCTCGGATCGAGTGCGTTGACGGGCTGGTAGCCGACCACAACGGTCGGCGGCGTCGGGCCGGTAACGACATCCACGACGTGCTCGCTGGCGCCGGGGATGCGCTCGATGTTGCGGTACCAGAGGAGGCGAGTGGCGGGGATCCGGTCGGCATACCAGTAGATCGCCGCATTCGCCCACAGCACCTGGATCCGCTGGTCGGGCGTCGTCAGCTGTCCAATCTGATTGCCGACGGTGATCGCCGAGATCACACGCGGATCGTTTGTTGAGCGCGCGCTCGCCAGCTCGGGACTCGACGCGAGATAGATGGGCAAGGCGGCGATCAGTGGAATGCCGGCGGCGGCAGCAACGACGATCAGGCCGCGCTTTGGAGAGGTGTTTTCCCAGAGCCAGACTCCACCGATGCCAGCGAACAGTGCGAACGGTGGCAAGAGTTGGACCCAATAGTGCGGGTGATACAGCCCGCCGATCAGGAAGCCAAGCGAGCAGGCGCCGAGCCACACGAGCGGTACAAACAGGCAGCGCTCGCGCCGCATGGCGATCAGGCCAAGAACGCCGAGCGCGATCAGAAGCCCCGCGTCGACAAGCATCCATGGGATCGAGTTGACGAACAGGTTGAGACGAAAGCCAATGTCGCCCGAGAACAGCGATTCGGTCTGGGAGCGATAGCCGTAGATCGCATACCACCAGCCACTGACTCCCGGCGACGAGAAGGCGGCGGCGATAATCGCCAACGCCCACGGAATCGCAATACCGATTGCGAGCAGGACGAGTCGACCAAAGCCGAGCACCCAGTCGCGCTCGCGATAGGCAACTACGAGCACGATGGCCCCGACGACGACAACGCCATCGAAGGCCGACTGTTTGATGAGTGGCGCAATGCCAGCGATGACCCCGGCGACGAGCAGAAGCCAGGTGCGTGGCCAGTCGCTCCACCGAAACGCGATCGCGATCGCGACGGCCGCGACGGCACCGCCGAGCAGTTCGCCGTTGGCCGTAAAACCCTCGATGTGTGGCGCGGGGCCGACCACGGCCATCAACCACGCTGTGATGACGGCGGCGCGCGGCCCGCCAAGCGTCCAGGCAATCACGGCGAGGGCGAGCACGAGCGCAATGCCGGCAATCAGCGCCAGCGTGCGGATCGCCCACTCATCGCCGAACATGAGTGCGAGGCGGTAGAGCCCGAGCAGTCCCTGTGGTCGATCGACCCAGGCGACCTCGCCATAGAGGGCAAAGCCGCGTGCCCAGGTGCGCGTCACGGCACCGAATCCAGCCTCGTCAACGTTCAGCGGCACATTTAGAAAGCGCAGCCTCAAGATGCCGTCAGCGACGACGGCTCCGGCGATCCAGAGCCAGGCGCGACGGACGGTCATCGGGCTAGGTGCCGCTCGACGCACCGACGAGCGCGAAGAACTCGGCGCGGGTACGCGGGTCGTGCCGGAGCATGCCGCGCACCGACGACGTCGTCGTGCGGCTGCCCGGCGCACGGACGCCACGCACCGTCATGCAGAGATGCTCTGCTTCGAGCACGACACCGACACCGCGCGGCTCGAGGTGCTGCTCGAGCCAGTTGGCAACCTGCGCCGTCATGCGCTCTTGCACCTGCAGGTCGCGCGAGTACATATCGACGACGCGGGCCAGTTTCGACAATCCGACGATGCGTGGCCCAGGGATGTAGCCGACGTGCGCGACGCCGGTAAACGGCAGCAGATGATGCTCACAGAGCGCATGGAACGGAATGTCGCGGACGACGACGAGCTCGTCGTACTCACCATCGTTCGGAAACGTCGTCGATTCGAAGGGCTTGACCGTCAGCAGTTCCTCGTACATCCGCGAGACGCGGCGTGGCGTGTCCTGCAGCGATTCGTCCGTCAGGTCGTAGCCGAGCGCGCG
>CAXNNM010000080.1:0-5263 GCA_964203735.1 Gaiellales bacterium
AGCTCGACCCACGAACCGCCGGCGGGGCCGACAGGCGCGACGATTAGGCCGTCGACCCGTTGGGCCGCCAGGCGTTGAGCCAACACAAGCTCTTCAGCGGGATTGCCATCCGCGTCGGCCAGCAACGTATGGAGACCGTGGCTGCGCAACTCGCGTTGGATCGCGTGGGCGAGCGTCTGATGCCAAAAATCGGCAAGGCTGCCGACGAGCAGACCGACCGTGCCGGTCCGCCCACCACGCAGCGCGCGGGCCACTGGATCGGCGATGTAGCCAAGCTCGTCGGCCTTGGCCTGGACGCGCTCGATCGTGGCCGCCGACATCCGTTCGCCGCGCAATGCATACGACACTGCCGTCACCGATAGGCCCGTTTCCTCGGCAATCTGGCGGATCGTTGGTCGCTTTGCGGGTGTCGCCATCGGGGTCAGCGTAGCGCTCCCCATACCGGGTCGGTCTTGACACCCGACAATCCCTGCTTCATAGTCAAGTGCAACGGTTCAGTTTATCGTTTCACATTTTGTCGCGAGGAGACTATTTTGAGCACGGAAGACGCCGCACTTGGCACACCGTTGAGCCCCGATGAATGCGTGGCGATTGCCGAGGGAATCGGCGCCCAGCCGCACGTCTGGCAGCCGCTCGTCAACCACCAACCCGGCATTCGTCATTACGAGCGCATCGTCCACGAGGACTCGCACGAGATCTACATCATCTCGTGGGTCGACGACCACGACACGGGCTTCCACGACCACGACGTCTCCTGTGGCGCCGTGCACGTGGTGGAGGGTGGCATCTTCGAGGAGCGCTTGGGCTTTGGCAGTGGCCACCTCGAGCGACTCGTCGAGCCCGGCGAGACAATCCGCTTCGCCCCGTCCTATATCCACCGTTTTCGTCCGAAGGACGGAATCCCGACAACCTCGGTCCACGTCTACTCGCCTCCGCTCCGCACGATGGGTGCGTACCACCAAGGCGAGGATGGCGCACTCGTTCGCACGCCAATCGATGGCCAAGCCGAGCTCGTCAACCTCGACGCCTAGCCCTGGCTCCCCCGCTCCACCCCGGACCACTCTCCAGCACACCTGGTCTTGGGGTCGGAGCGCCGGCGCCTAACTTTTCGTCTGTGACCGCAGCGCTTGCCTGTTCCGGCGCGCGCCCACTGCGACAATCTCTCGTATGCAGCCCGAGCAGATCGCTGCTGGCCTCCTCGACGCCAGCCTCCCGCAAGCCGAGTGGACGCACCACGGCCACCTCACCGCTGCGCACGTTCTGATCTCGGCGCACGGCCCCAGCACCACGCTCGCTCTCTGCCGCGAGCGCATTCCGTTGCTCAACGATGCCCACGGCGTCGCGAACTCGGACACGGGCGGCTACCACGAGACCTTGAGCGTCTTCTTCGTCGCAGCGGTGGCCGACGCGATCGAGCGCGGCCTGACGATTGACGAGACGATCGCCGAACTTGATCGCAATGCTGCACTGGAGTGGTGGTCGGAGCCCGTGCTGATGTCCGTTGAAGCGCGTCGAGCGTTCGTCGCACCGGATCGCGCCGCGCCTCCGTTTGTGCTTCAGCCCGCCTGACGCGACGGTTTGCGAAGCGCCTGCAGGTCCGGCCACGAGCGCGTGTTGGCGATGTCGTCTGCCGTCGCCCAACCACGCCGCGCGCAGTCGACGCCGTAGCGCAGCACGTCAATGCCGCCAGGATGGTGGGCATCGCTCGAAATGCAGATCTTTACGCCCGCCGCGATCGCCGCTCGCACGTGCTCGGGTCGTAGGTCGAGGCGTTTCGGATTCGCGTTGACTTCGAGAAATGTGCCGGTGCGCGCGCACGCCTCGATCAGTGCCTCGACGTCGAGGTCGTACGGCTCGCGTCCATCCAACAGGCGCCCCGTTGGATGGGCAATCACATCGACAGATGGATGCTCGGCAGCGGCAATCATGCTGGCCGTCAGTGCGTCGCGATCCTGGCCACGCCGACCATGCGCCGAGGCAACAACCCAGTCGAGCTCGGCCAACACCTCGTCGGGCAGATCCAACAGACCGCCGGGCATGATGTCCACCTCGATGCCGGTCAGGAGGTAGAAGCCTTTGCTGAGCAGCGGCTTAGCGGCCTTCTGCACCACCTTCATGTTGGCCACAGTCTTGTCGGCATCGAGGCCGATTCCCATCCCGACGGCCTTCGAGTGATCGGTGATCGTCAGATACGAAAGTCCCCGCGCAATCGCGGCCTCGGCCATCTCTCGCGGAGTGGCATGCCCGTCGGAGGCGTCAGTATGCGCATGGACGTCGCCCTGCAACTCTGCGAGCGTGACGAGCACCGGCAACGTGCCAGCCGCCGCAACCTCAATTTCGCCCTGATTCTCGCGCAGCTCGGGCGGGATCCACTGCAGACCAAGCCGTCCGTAGACCTCTTCCTCGGTCGCACACGGGACGGCGTCGCCACCAGCGATGGGAGCAAACCCGTGCTCGGAGAGACTCAGGCCTTGGCTTCGTGCTCGCTCGCGCAGCGCCACGTTGTGCGCCTTCGAACCGGTGAAGTGCTGCAAGAGCGAGCCCCACTGCGCCGGCTCGATCACCCGCAGATCGACCTGCATCCCGTCGTGCAACACGACCGAGGCCTTCGCGTCGCCAAGCGCCGTGATGTCCTGCACACCAGGGTGCTCGGCAAAACGCTGGAGGAGCGGCGCCGGGTCGTCCGAGGCGGCAACGAGATCGACGTCGCCGATCGTCTCCTTGCGAC
The DNA here is from genome assembly GCA_964203735.1 of Gaiellales bacterium. Lineage (GTDB taxonomy): Bacteria > Actinomycetota > Thermoleophilia > Gaiellales > F1-60-MAGs149 > F1-60-MAGs149. The sequence goes on from CAXNNM010000080.1 coordinate 2,729, forward strand.
GACGCAGCGAGCCGGCGATCTCGGCCGCCACACAGCCGGGCTCGGCACGCAGCATCGCGACGAGCGCCTCGGCTCGCTCGAGTGCGTGGTCGAGCAGGATCACGTGCTTACGCGGACCGCCCCCGGCCTGCAAGGCCTCGAGAATCCCGGCCTCCTTCTTCTCGCCGAGCCCCTTCAGCTCGCGCACATGCCCTGCCTCGCAGGCCGCCTTGAGCGCCTCGGTGGAATCGATGCCGAGCTCGGTGTGGAGCCGCTTGGCGGTCTTTGGTCCAACGCCCGGCACCCGCATCATCTCGACCAGGCCGTCTGGATAGACGGCGCGCAACTTCTCGAGCGCAGCCATCGTGCCCGTCGCCAGCAACTCGTCGACCTTGGCCGCGATCGTTCCACCAATATCGGCGAGCTCCGTCAGGCGCCCCTCGGCTGCCATCCGCTCGATCGACTCGGGCGCCGACCGAAAGCGTTCGGCCGCCTTGCGGTAGGCAATCACTTTGTAGACGACTGCTCCGTCGAGCTCGGACAGGCTCCCGAGCAGGTCGAACAAGTCGGCGATCTCCGCGTTACGCATGGCCACCGACGCGTCTAGTCGTCGCTCCTGCCAAGCCGCATCGCATACCGGCAACGTCGCAGACCGAGCGGACGTGTGCAAGCGCCACCACCGTACCTGCGGCATGATGCGACCCAATGAGCAGTCCTGCCGCAGAGCGTTTCGTCGTCTGTCTGCCGACCTATAACGAACGCGAGAACCTCGAGAACATGATCGAGGCAATTGGCGTCGCGCGCGAGCGTGCGACGATCGTTGGTGACGTGCTCGTGATCGACGATGGCTCGCCCGACGGCACGGGCGAGATCGCCGATCGTCTGGCCGTCGAGCACGATTGGGTGCACGTGCTCCATCGCACGAAGAAGGAGGGCCTCGGTCGTGCCTATCTTGCCGGCTTTCACTGGGCCCTCGAGCGCGGCTATGACTACATTTGCGAGATGGACTGCGATTTTTCGCACGACCCTGGCCGCGTGCCCGACCTGGTCGCGACCGCACAGCGCGGAGCCGACCTCGTGCTCGGCTCGCGCTACACGCACGGCGGTGGCGTGCGCGACTGGTCATTACTGCGTCGGACAATCTCGCGCGGTGGCTGCCTCTACGCGCAGGCCTTCCTCCAGCTCGGCGTCCACGACCTAACGGGTGGCTTCAAGTGTTTCCGCCGTGCAGTGCTCGAGGCGATCAATCTCGATGACGTGACCGCCGAGGGCTACGCCTTTCAGATCGAGATGACGTACCGCACGTCGCTGCTTGGCTTCCGGATCCAAGAGGTTCCAATTACGTTTACCGATCGGGTTGCTGGCGGGTCGAAGATGTCGCGTCGCATCGTCGCCGAGGCCTCGTGGCGCGTGCCATCGCTGCGCCTGCGCGCGCTGCGACACGAGCTTCCTCGCAATTGAAACCCCGCCTACGGTTTGACGGGCAACAGGCAGCCGCTTCTCGCGTAGTGTTCGAGTGATGCGCACTGGCACCGTTGTAGGACTGATCATCACCGTCGCCGTTGGCGTCATCGCCATCGGTGGTGTGCTCGTGACGCGGGCCTACGCCGACCGTCCCGTCGTCGAATCGGTGTCGCCCGCCCCGGGCACCACGGTCAACGGCTCGACGCCGATCCGCGTCATTCTCCGCTCTCCCGATGCCGCTGCGACCGTTGCCATCACTGTCGATGGCACCGACGCGACCGCTCAGGCAACGAAGACAGCGAGCGGCTACGTGCTGGCGATGCCGAAGCTCGTGGATGGGGCGCACGTCGTAAAAGTGCGCGTTGGATCTTCCGACCTAATCGACAACTCCGATACCTACCAATGGACATTTTCGACGGATGCCACGGCACCAGCCTTGACCGCTACCACTGTCGCGAAGTGGACGGAGAGCGCCGTGATCGACGGTGTCTCCGAGCCCGGCGCAACCATCACCGCCTCGTGGCAGGACGGCGAGGTCGTCACCACAGCGGACACTGCGGGCCAGTTCTCGCTGACACCTGTGATCCCCGATGGCAAGACGACGGTGACGCTAATCGCCGCCGATGCCGCTGGCAACGAGACGCGCGCCTCCCACGTGATGCTCATCGACAGTGGTCGGCCTGCCATCAAGGTCGGTGGCGTCGATGGCTGGGTCGATGACACGGACCACCCGCGGGTTTACGCCTTCGTCGACTCGGCTAGCCCAACCGAAATCGTCGCGAAGATCAACGGCCAAGACGCCAAGGTGACGCCGATGTCGATTGGCTACACAATCGAGGCCGGCCAGCTGCCGCAGGGAACCTCGGAGTTGACGCTCGAGGTCACCAACAGCCTCGGGCATACGACCACGCGGTCCAAGAAGATCAACATCGACTCGACAGAGACGTTGACGAACAATCTGACGCTCGCTCCCGGCGCACGCGGCCAAGACGTTGCGCGCCTGACCCGGCGTCTAAAGGTTGCTCGCGTCTGGGAGGGCAAGCTCAGCTGGACCTATAACGCCAAGGTCGTCGCCGCTGTCAAGGCGTTTCA
>CAXNNM010000081.1:0-5261 GCA_964203735.1 Gaiellales bacterium
GGCCTCTGCTTCTTTTCACACGAACACGGGCTTGGCACCGAGGCCATCGAACTACGCAAGCCCGACGGCACGATCAACACCGTCTACGTCAGCCCCGAAAACCGTCTCGCCCTCGAACGCGGCGACGCTCCCGAAGTTTCGCTCGTACACGTCGGCTCGCGCATGATCCCCTGGCCCGCCGCGCCGTCCTGGTATGGCGCCTACGGCTGGAGCCCCGACGATCTCCCGGGCCTCGAGTACAACGGCGAGCAAATTTGGGGCATCGATGGTCCAGAGCGCGACGAAGAGCCCCCCGCAGACGAGGCTAGTAGCGACCTGACGACTCCTCCCGCAACGGCCTCCGGCATCGTCGCCACGCAGGACGGCGAGCTCGCGCTGCCCGACGAAGAGGCGACTCGCGGCTGGGACCCCGACTCCGATGCCGCCTTCGAAGACGTCGCCGACGTCGCGGCACCCTCGGAGCCCGCGCCGCCGATCGTGGCCCCTCCTGCACAGCCCGTCGCAGAACCCGCACCAGAACAGGCCTTCGAAGAACTCGACCTTCCAGCGCCAACGGGCCTGATCGACGAGCCAAGCAGCGAGCCTGAGGCCTCCGAAGAGCTCTTCCCCACGCCACCCACACCGCCCGTGATCGATGACGGCGAGGACACGATGGATGGCACGAGGCTTCCCCCAGCGGGTGGCGACGCAACGCTCGATTGGGATCCGTTTAGCGAGCAGGAGCCGCCGGCAGACGGTTCGCAGCGCTAACGGTGGCGCATCACCGGTGGTACTGGGGAGTGGTGATTCGCGTTGATTCGGCTCGCGAACTGTTGTCGTCAGTCGCAGACGATGTGGATGACGACGATGTCCGGGTGCAAGATCCGCGCACGGGACACATCACCCTGTTCTACGCCCCCTTGCGCGGTCGCCGCGATGCACCCGCACTCGCCGAACGTATCCGGGAGGCCGCGGCAGCGATCAAACCCTTCTCCGTGACGTGCGCAGGTTTCGATGAGTTTCCCTCGCCGACCCGACCAGTCGCCTGGCTCGGCGTCCAGCAGGGAAGCGAGGAATTGCTGTCCCTCCGCACGAGCCTCTGCACGTGCGACCAGGATTGCCATCGACACGAATTTGTGCCACACCTGACCCTAGCCTACGGTCAAGAGGCCGCAACCTACGCCGCAGTCCACGAGCAGATTCGGACACACGCAGGATCAGCCGTTTGCGCGACACATGTTGATGCAGTCTGGATTGCAGGATTTCCGCAAAATGGCCACCCTGCCCGCGACCTGCGATACGTCGAACGAGTGCCACTCGCTGGGCAGTAGGCCCGCGCGCCACTACACTAATCAGATGCGCCCGCCGCTGACCGATTCGTTCGACCGCCATATCGAGAGCGTTCGCATCTCGATCACCGACCGCTGCAACTTCCGCTGCAAGTACTGCATGCCGGCGGAGGGACTGCCGTGGCTCCAGCGCACGGAAGTATTGTCGTTTGAGGAGATCGAGCGCCTCGCCACGATTCTCGCTTCGATGGGCGTCAGCCACGTGCGCCTCACGGGTGGCGAGCCGCTGGTCCGCCGTGACGTCCCCGATCTGATCGAGCGCCTCGTTAAGGTGCCGGGTCTCAAGGACCTCGCCCTGACGACCAACGGAGTCGCGTTGCGCACACTCGCCGGGCCACTCGTCGATGCCGGCTTGCGTCGCATCAACGTCTCGCTCGACAGCCTCGACCACTCGCGCTTTGCCGAGATTACGCGACGCGACATGCTCGATCGTGTACTCGAAGGGTTGGAAGAGGCGGAGCGCTACCCCGAGCTGCGCCCGATCAAGGTCAACTGCGTCGCGATGCGGGGCTTTACCGAGCCCGAGGTGATTGCCTTCGCCGAACTCGCCCGACGCAAGCCATACATCGTCCGCTTTATCGAGTTTATGCCGCTTGACGCCGACCGCACGTGGCGTAAGGAAGACGTCCTCACCGGCGCCGAGATTCGCGCCATGATCGAAACGGTCTACCCGCTCGTGCGCGTACCCGCGGCTTCCTCGTCCACCGCTGAACGCTGGGCCTTCGCGGACGGGGCAGGCGAGATGGGTTTCATCAATCCTGTCTCCGAACCATTCTGCTCCTCGTGCGATCGCATCCGCATCACGGCCGAAGGCGCGCTGCGCACCTGCCTCTTCGCGATGGAGGAAACCGATCTTCGCACACCACTGCGAGCCGGTGCTAGCGATCTCGAAATCGAGATGCTCGTGCGCCAGGCCGTCCAAGCCAAGCGCATGAAACACCAGATCGGCGAGGCAGGCTTCGTCCGCAGCGCCCGCTCGATGAGCCAAATCGGCGGGTAACGCCAACACGTCGTCATTCGCGCGCGTGCGTGTTGACGGGTACCATTGCCGTGTGGGCACACCGATCGCTAACCCAATTCGCCGCGCTGTTAACCGCATTGGACGATTTCTACCCCGCGGCTGGCGCGATTTCTGGCTCCAATTTGCCATTTTCTGGTCGTTCTATGTGGCGTATGAGGGTTCGCGAACCCTGGCCCAGAGCGATCGCTACCTTGCCATGCGCAACGCCCTCGACGTGATGCGAGCGCAGCAGGTGCTCGGCATTGACTGGGAGCGTGGCGTCCAAGTCTGGGCCATCAACGCACCCAGCCTGGTCATGGCCATCGCCAACTGGACGTACTTCAACTGTCAATTCACGATCACGTACGCACTGCTCTTGTTCATTTACTTCCGCCGCAATCACGCCTTCTACTTCATCCGCAATGCACTCCTCGGGACAAGTTTTGCTGCACTGCTGGGCTACATCCTGCTGCCAACCGCGCCACCACGCATGCTCGCTGGGCTTGGGTTCATCGACACGCTGCAGCAGACCTCGATCAACCACAGTTCGGGCATCGTGCAGTGGTTTGCCAATCCCTACGCGGCGATGCCATCGCTCCATACGGCGTACGCGGTCATCATTGGCTGCGCTGGAGTGCTCGTCTTCTCCCATCCGCTGCTGCGAGCGATCTGGGCGCTGTACCCGGGCCTCGTCCTCTTCTCAATCATCGCAACTGCGAACCACTGGTTTCTTGACGCCGCCGTCGGTGCATTTGTTGCACTCTTTGCCTTGCTCTTCGCCTTCGCTGTCAGCCGAGGGCGAATCCCCACGCTGACGTATGCACGTGCAACGCGGATGTCGACACCGGCCTCGCCGCTCGGTAGCAATCCGCTGCCACAACGCGCCTAGCCAACCGCTCGTCGGTCATTGCCGACCGTTCGTCGGCCGTGGACAACCAGTCGTTGGTGCTCGCCGTATCTTTCGGCCATGGGCGTAGAACGACTTCAGCAGGAATACACAGACGGTACACGCCGCGTGATCGCCAGCATCATGGCCCGCATCACGCGCATTCCTGTCACGGCCAACCAGGTCACGATTGCCGGGTTTGTTCTCAATGCGATTGCCGCGGTGCTCGTCTACCGCGAGGCCTACATCGCAGGTGGTGTGCTCTTCCTCGTTGGTTCGATCCTCGACATCTTCGATGGTGCCGTGGCGCGTGCCCGCGGCGAAGCCGGACCCCGTGGCGCCATGTTCGACTCGATTCTCGATCGTTTCTCCGAGGCGATCATGCTCGGCGCCATCGCACTTGTCTTTGCGCGTGATGGCAACGAGATTGCCCTGATCGCAGTCATCGCCGCACTCACGAGTTCGTTCATGACGTCCTACCTTCGCGCCCGCGCCGAGGCGCTTGGTCTCGACGGCACGCATGGCGTCATGGCGCGTGCCGAGCGTGTCGTGCTGATCACAGCCGCGCTCTTGTTCGCTCCCCTCGGCGCTCTGCCGTGGGGCATCATCCTGCTCGCCGTTCTCTCGACCATCACTGTTGTGCAGCGTGCTCGCCACGTCCTGCGCCAACTCTAGACCGATCCACATCACCCGGAGGAATCACCACGTGTCCACACCCCAGAATCGCGTTCGTCGTCGCTCGGACGGCAAGGTCCGCGTCGCCATCGTCGGCGTCGGCAACTGCGCATCGTCGCTCGTCCAGGGCGTCGAGTACTACAAGAATGCTGATCCAAAAGAGACCGTTCCTGGGTTGATGCACGTCAATCTGGGTGGGTATCACATCCGCGACATCGAGTTTGTCGCGGCGTTTGATGTCGACAAGGAGAAGGTCGGCAAGGACCTCTCCGACGCGATCTTCTCGGGCCAGAACAACACGATCAAGTTCTCGAAGGTGCCAAAGACGGGCGTCAAGGTCCATCGCGGCATGACGCACGACGGCATTGGCAAGTACCTATCTGAGGTCATCACGAAGGCGCCAGGCGAGACTGCCGACGTCGTCCAGATCCTCAAAGACACCAAGGCCGATGTGATCGTTTCGTACCTCCCGGTCGGTTCGGAGGAGGCAACGAAGTGGTACGTCGAGCAGGCTCTTGCCGCCGGCGTTGCCTTCGTCAACAACATCCCCGTCTTCATTGCGCGCGAGTCGTATTGGGCGAAGCGCTTTAAGCAGGCTGGCCTGCCGATCATTGGCGACGACATCAAGAGCCAGGTTGGCGCGACGATTACGCACCGCATGCTCGCCACGCTGTTCGAGGATCGTGGTGTCCACCTTGAGCGCACGTATCAGTTGAACGTTGGCGGCAACACGGACTTCTTGAACATGCTGGAGCGTGAGCGTCTCGAGTCGAAGAAGATCTCGAAGACGAATGCTGTCACGTCGCAGATCGATCACGACATGGGTGCCGAGAATGTTCACATCGGACCGTCTGATCACATTCCGTGGCTGACCGACCGCAAGTGGGCGTACATTCGCCTGGAGGGTCGCGCCTTTGGTGATGTGCCGTTGAATGCGGAGCTCAAGCTTGAGGTGTGGGACTCCCCGAACTCCGCCGGCATCGTGATCGACGCCGTCCGCCTGATCAAGCTGGCGCTCGACAATGGCATCTCGGGTCCGCTCGAGTGGCCTTCCGCGTACCTGATGAAGTCGCCTCCGGTCCAGCATCGCGACGAGCTGGCCCGCGAAGAGGTCGAGGCGTTCATCCGCAAGTACGGCAAGAAGCGCCCAGCCGCCGTGGCCGCCAAGCGTGCCCCTGTCAAGGCTGCTGCCAAGCGTGCGCCCGTCAAGGCCGCCGCGAAGAAGGCTCCCGTTAAGGCTGCTGCCAAGCGTGCGCCCGTCAAGGCTACTGCCAAGAAGGCGCCGACGAAGGCTGCTGCCAAGCCAGCCGCCAAGCGCACGGCAACGAAGGCAAAGCCCGCAGCACGTAAGCGCTAAGTTCGACTGCACTTC
>CAXNNM010000082.1:0-5258 GCA_964203735.1 Gaiellales bacterium
CCATCGAGCCGGCCCGACTCAATCGCCCGCACGAAGCCCGGAATGTCGCAGCCCTGCGCAGCGTCAAAGGCGTGTGCAACCCGCCGCAACTTCTCCAGATTGGCCATCCGCTCGGCCCCGTCAGGCATTGCGAGCATCGCTAGGTCGTAGCGCGTCTCAGCAATAATCGCTGCGACCAGATCGCCAAGTGCTAACCGCCCGACCTCGCTCCGAAGACGCGCAATGGCATCGCGAAGCGTGACGGCACGCGCAAGGTCATCTTCCTTGAGGCCAATCGGTCCGAGATTGTCGAGCGCATCGGCGAACTCCCATTCCACGGCCTCGCGCATCAGAGCAAGCCCATCGTTAGAGACACCAGCGAACGGCGAGGCGAGGCACGCCAACAGCGCGAGATCGTCGTAGCGATTCCACAACACACGCAACATCGCCAGCACGTCGCCAACCGGCTGACGCTGCAGAAAGCCGCGACCTGTCGACGAGACGGTAGAAAGCCCCTCGGCACGCAGCGCAGACTCGTAGACCGTAGCCCGCGTACCCGCACGGAAGACGACTGCAATGTCGGCCTCTTGGCAGACACCACGATCGACCAGATCACGCAGCCGCCGAGCCACCAGCGTCGCCTCAACCTCGCGCCCGCGATCGAGATCTTCACCCACGCCAATCAACAACTCAACCGGCAGGCCCTGACCTGTGCTCTCATACGTGCGAAACGGAGTCAGCGGACGATGCGTAAAGCGATCTTCGCGCGAGAAGATCGAATTGATGGCGGCGATCACGGGTGGCGTCGAACGGCGATTCTCGTGCAGCGATACCACTTCGATCGTCTGATCCGCCACAGCCGTCTCGCGCTCGCCGCGAAAGACCTCAACCTCTGCGCCTCGAAATCCATAGATCGCCTGCTGCTCATCGCCGACCGCCAAGAGCGGCGTGCCGGGCGCTCGCACGAGGCGAATGATGGCGTTCTGCAGACTGTCGGTATCCTGAAACTCGTCGACCATCACCTCGCGAAAGCGCTCCTGCAGCGTGGCTCGCACATCTGCATGCGTCTCTAGTAGCTGCCGAACCCGTAGTTGGAGGTCATCGTTATCGACGGCACCGACCTCAGCCTTCGCCGCCGCATAGGCGTCCGAAAAACCATCGAGCAAGGCCTGCAGCGGCGCCTGAAATTCGCCGACCAGTACGTCGCGCGCCTGCAACTCGACCTCCGCAATGAGTGCCTTGTAGGCGGCATCGCCGAGCGTGTAGAGCTTGAGATCGGCCAATTCGATCGGCTCTGGCTTTCGTTCGAGCAAGTCGAGCAGATCAAGCGCTGCCTGCCGACGTTTGACAGCCTGGTCAGAATCGGTGCCTGCAGTCGAAACCACGAGAGCCTCGGGAACGAGCTCGGCGATCGCTGCCTCGAGCTCGTGGACCGTCGCCGTACCACTCGGTGCGACGACTGGTCGGCCACGCGTCCGTGCGCCGTTGAGTAGTTCGCCGGCAATCTCGCGGAGCCGATCACGACCATGGAGCGCAACCAGTTGGAGCCCTGGATCGCCCAACTCGTGAAGCATCGACGCCAACGCGCGCTCGAAGGCTGCATCGCGGAGCAGCACGGTCTCGACCTGATCAGCGACACGGAGGCCACTCGCCAAACCGGCCTGCTCGGAAAACTCCGCCAGAATTCGCCGACACGTGGCATGGATCGTCCCGATCCAACCACTCTCGACAAGTGGAATCAGATCGTCACGTCCCTCAAAGCGCAGGCGTCCTCGAATGCGTTCGCGCATCTCGCCCGCGGCCCGCGTGGTGAAGGTGACGGCCAGCACCTGCGCAGGCAAGTGGTTGCGCTCCGTCACGGATCGCACATAACGCTCGACCAGTACCGTGGTCTTGCCCGAGCCAGCTCCGGCATCGACGAAAACCCCGCCAGGCGCCTCGACAGCCGCGAGCTGGGCCGGCGACAACTCGGGCCTTGGAAGGCGCATGGTCATCGCTCCACCCGACAGATTCCGCGGTAGTCGCAGAACCGCTCACAGAGCATCTGCGTCTGCGGATCGTGGCGCACATCGCCATCGCGAATCCGCAAGACTCGCGCCGCGGCCTCGCTGCGGGCAGCCTCGAGTGCCGCCTCGAAGTCGTCGTGGCTGAGGCGGTCTTCGCGGGCAATATTGGCTGGCAGGACGTCGAGCTCGTCGACGTCGACAATGCCGCGCACGTGACCCTTGCGGATCGAGACCAGGAGGCCACCAACTGGCTCTCGCCCAAGCACCTCACGCAACGCAAGCAGGTAGAGCGGAATCTGCAGCTTTCCGTCACGCATGATTTGAGCACCAGTGCTGATCGTGCTGGTCTTGTAGTCGACGACCATCGCACGGGCAGTAAAGGCAGGATCTGCGTCGATCCGATCGATCTTGCCCGATACGTGTGCGGGACCGACGTTGAGCCCCTCCTTACGGCCAGGCTGTGCACCACGCCCACCGAAGGCGACCTCGAACTCCGTCGGCACGAGCGGGGCCGCATTGCGTGCCGCCTGTTGGATCAACCGCGCAAGGTCACGACGAAGACCCCAGCCAAGCAACTCGAGCGTGAGGGGATCGCCCGCCACGATCGGCTGGAGCTTGACCATCTCCTCATCGACGATCCGCACCATCTCGACCATCGCACGATCGGCTTCGTCGGGGCCAATCACGGTCGTCTGCAAGAGCGCCGGCACCTCTTTGTAGAAGCGACCGAGCACCGTATGCGCGAGCGTGCCCACGCGCAGGCGATTGTCGATCGGCTGATCGATCACGTTGGGCCTCAGACGGCGCTCGATAAACCAGATCTGCGAGCAATCGCCAAAGCGGTCGATCTCGGTGACGCCAAACATCTCACGCGCTCGCAACACGTCGACGACGCGCGGATCGACGAGGCGCGTGCCACTACGCGTCGCTGCGACAGCACGGCGGATTGCCCCACTCACACCCGCAACGCCAGCCAGGCGCAGAGCCTCGGGTCGGTCGGTCGCCGCGAGGTACGCGATGCTGCGAGCGCGCTCGCGCACGGTCGGTGCCTCCGCGAGCGGCAAGACGGCGTCGGAGAAGCGCCGCCGATAGGTCGTCGGCGGCTCGCCCGCAGCGATCATCAGGTCTTCCCAGATTGCCGTGGCGGCTAACGGGCTGCCTTCATCATCGGACACACGACGAACCAACACGAGCTTCCGCCGCGGGCGCGTGACAGCGCTGTAGACAAGGTGGCGTGCGACTTCGTTCTGATCGGGAGCCTCGACGAGCGGGTCCTGCGCGGCCGACGTCCCGACACCAAACATCGGCTCTTCCAACCCGAGCACAATCGCCACGTCAACATCAATCGTGCGAGCATCGCGTGGATCGAGGATGCAGATTGCATCAGCGCGGGTTTGCCGCATCGAGATCGTCAACTCGGCGAGCAGCTCGCGTACCTCAGCACGCGAAGGAGCCGGCTCGACTGCGTCCACCGTCTGCAGATACGAGAGCACAGCGACTGCGACGGCCACGTCCTCGCGCACCGTTGTCGTGGCGACTGGGGCTCGATCGCCATGAGCACGCTGCACCATGCCCCGCACGGCAGCTGCGACCTCGCGTGCCGCCGTCTCTCCCCCGCGCGATCCCGGCGGCAGAGCCAGCGCCCGCAAGAGCGGCTCGCCTGCCTTTTCAATCGCGTTGTCGAGCGTATCCAGCGAGCGGCGCATCGGCCGTTCGCTTCGCTCGACAAGATGCGCCGGAGCCCCGCTCCATGGCGAACGAAGCCACGTCAGGCGATCACTATCGGTCGGCTCTGGCGCCCAGGCGAGGCCGAGCAGTGCAACCAGTGCCCGTCCGAACGGCGTCTTCACAAGCGCGCGTTGATCCTTGCCGACCGCCTCGATGCCCGCCTCCCGCAACTGACGCACAAGCCGGGTGCGATCGGTCGCACCACGCGGTCCAATAATCGCAATGCGTTGTCCGACAATGCCCGAACGGAGGGCCTCGGCGACGCAACCGACGACGACCTCGGCCTCGCCGCGCTCGCCTTCCACCTCGGCCGTCGCGATGCCTGATAGATCGGGTGGTGCGGCACTACGGTCGGGATCAGCCGCACCGAGCCGTCGTTCCAACGCCGCCAGCCCTGGCTCGCGATCAAACGCACCCGCTGGCAACTCGACGATACCGCCACTGCCAGCCAAGTCAGCCAGCCGACCCACGACCGGCGTCAGGACCGCAAATGGGCTTCGGCCGGCCTCATACGGCAGGCTGACCACGGCGCGAGCGCGCTGGCCAATCAGCGTCAACAGCGTCTCTTGCGCCAAGCTGAGATCGTCAAAGCCCTGGGCGAAGAGCACCTCACCGGCTGGCCAAGCTGCCACGTCTCGGCGCAGTGCAGCGACCACTTCGATCCGCAGACGCGCACGGTCAACAAGCTGTTGCGCATCGAGTGCCGCCCACCAGGTCGCATAGCTGTCCGCCAGCGAGGCATCGCCGGCGGTACGCACATCGTCGGGTCCGAGCAAGGCCGAACCAAGCCGGTCGAAACGCGCCGTCAGCGTCGCCGGAGCGTCTGGCAACACGCGGCGCAGCAGCACCTGGCGCGCCGCACCATGCACCACCGTGCGTCGGTCACCCGTGGCGCGTGCAATGCGCTCAAACAGCGTGTCGAACGTGACGACGTCGGCACCCACCACGCCCGTGGCGCGCGCCAGAAGCTCTCGCTCCGTCACTACCTTGGCTGTCTGATCCGGTACGACGAGCGCAGCCCTACGCCCTGCAGCGAGTTCGGCGAGGTAGCGCTCATAGAGCGCCGCAATCTTGCCGGCGTGGGCCGGACCGATGATCAGTTCAAGGGCCACGGCGATTCGTCGCGCCCGAAGGGCAAACCCTTACGAGGTCTGCTCGGGCGGCGACGCCTCGATGCGCTCTGCCACCAACGTGTTGACGCTCTCCATGCCATCAGAGTAGGCGTAATTGATCTTGATGAAGGGCTCCCACTTGACCGGAACCGCGTCCTCCGGGAAGATCGCCTCGACCGGGCACTCTGGCTCGCACGCCCCGCAGTCAATGCACTCCTCCGGATCGATCACCAGCATTCGATCCGATTCGTGGATGCAATCGACAGGACAGACGTCCACACAGGACCGGTCTTTCGTGTCAATACATGGCTCGGCGATGACGTACGTCACAAGATCCTCCGCGTCGATTTGCGCGTTGGCAGCATACCCGAGGGTCTACCCGCAAGGCTACGCCGGACTAGACGTCCTCGTCGCTGAGACGCTCAAGTTCCGC
>CAXNNM010000083.1:0-5243 GCA_964203735.1 Gaiellales bacterium
GCGATGACCGATCTCCAGCGAGACCTCGGTGCGGCCATCATGCAGTCGATTCTTGCGATCTTCCTCACGCGCCAATACACGGCATCGATTGATTCGCAGCTCGCGGACCTTCCCACGAGCGAGCGCAGCACAATCACCAGCCAGACAGAGGAGATCCTGCGCAATTCGTTTGGTGGAGCAGAGGCGCTGGCACAACAATTTCCGCAACACAGCGAAGCGATCATGCAAGGTGCGCGCGATGCGTTTATCGACGGCTCCGCGGCAACGGTGATTGCTGCACTGATCACCGTTGCGATCGGCCTACTGGTCGCTCTGATCGGTTTCCCACGTAAGCAGCAAGAACTCGAGCTCGAGGCCGAGTACGCCAAGGAACAGTAGTTCCAGAAACGACTGAGGGGGCAGCGCCGGAGCGCCACCCCCTCAGGGTTCAACGAGCTATCGAGCGAGTTAGACCGTGGCGGTCGTCGTGCTGATGCTGGAGCCCTTCGTGGGATCGAAGATCATCCACTGTGCGGCGATCATGGCAACCGTCAGGACCAGCGTGACGATCAGCTGGAGTGCACCATTGAAGAGCGAGGTGCCACCGTAGCTGACGATCGCAGCAATCAGGTAGACCCAGAACCACGGCGACTTCGTGCCGGTCTTCTCAGCGATCTTGTTGAGCCAGATCAGCGAGAGAATCAGTCCGGGGATGACGAAGACGAGCCACAGCAAGACGAGCCAAGGATTTTTGCCAGCGAGCCGAGCCCAGCGCGTGAAGTTGAGGAGCGGCACGAAGGCGAGCCAGCCGTGTGCAACGCCCGAGGCGTTGCAGAGGTTCATCAGGCGAATGCCGACGATGATGTACCCGATAAACGAAATCAAACCGAGTGTGACAAATTCGGTGGAACCCATAGTTTCCAACCCTCCAGTGGGGAACGTGCAGATTATTCCGCTTTATATAGCCTGCGCAGAGGAGAAGTCCTGCCTCTGGCAGGGACATATTCGGTAGCATCGGTCTTGTATGCCGCATGGAAACGACATCCAATGTGCGATTTGTCGGCGTAATCTCCTGACGGGAGAGCGCGCCGCAACGTACACCGAGTCTCGTTCCGGCTCCTCGGTAGAGGTCTGCGCTCTGTGTTTTGAGCGGGCGGAGAAAAACGGTTGGCAACTCCATGAGGTTCCGGTTCCCATAGTTGTTCCTGCAGACACGGCTGATCGCACGGTGCGTACGTTGAAGGCGCAGGTCAATACGCTTCAGACGCAACTGGAGACGACGGTCGAGCGACTCGAAGATACGCGTGACCACACGTCGTCACGCGAAACGGAGATCGAGACGCTCGCCGCCCGCCTCGCCGACGCCGAGGCAGAGGGCGCAGCCGTTCGAGCGGCACTCGCCGAATCGGAGCGACGCTTCGAGCAACTCCAGCACGACCTCGACGAATCTCAGACCGCGCAGGCCACAATCCTGCGAGCGCGTCGACGAGAATCCGACGAGGTCTATCTCGCAGGTATTGCTGCCGAGGTCTTCAACCGTTCTCCTCAGGCTGCCACGATTGGGCTTCTTGTAGGCCTCCACGGGACGCCGACTGTGAGGATCGATGTGGTTGGCGCTGCGCTCCCGCGCCCGGTGCTGATTGCCTTTGCCTGGGGTGAAGGCGGACGCGACTATCGCGTTGACATCGACCTCGTAGCGCGTCGCTTCGAGCTCGTCGACTTGGTCCCTGGCGGGGATGGACGTATGGTGGCGCGACTCGAGCCGCTCTACGGCAATGCGGAATGGTCGGATGGGCGCATCGTGACTGCGCCCGCTGAACCAACCATGCTCTGAAGACGAGTGCGCTCCGGTGCGCGGCGTACACTCATCACAGCGTGTTCCCGCGTCAAAAACCAGGAGGTTCCAGATGTCTCAAGTGATTGGTTATATCATTGCGATTGCGATCGCAGTGGCATTCGCGCTGATTTGTCGAGCCATGGCTCGAAGCCGGAATCGCAGTCAAAACCTGTGGACGGTGCTGGGGTTCTTCTTCCCACTGATCTCCATGATCATCCTGCTAATCATGGGTACTGACAAGTCCAAGTCCGCTTCGGCGTAGTTCCGACCGCACGCCCCGGGCATTTGCCCGGGGCGTGCGGATCGTCGATCAGCTGCCCTCGCGTACGATCCGCTCCGTGGCTGACCGTCCTTCCCGTGGTGATGTCGCCGATGTTGTGATCGAGTCGCTTGCGACCGGCGGTCGCGGCGTCGCGCGTATTGATGGCTTCGTGGTCTTCGTTGACCGCGCGCTGCCGGGTGATCATGTTCGCGTTCGCGTGCGTACGTCGCGCCGCAAGCATGGCGAGGCAGATGTCGTTGAGTTGTTGGCACCAGGACCCGATCGCGTCGAGCCCACCTGCCCGCACGTTGGGGCCTGTGGAGGTTGTCGCTGGCAGGCGCTCTCGTACCCCGCTCAGTTGCGTGAGAAGGCGCAGCTGGTGCGCGACGCGATCACACGCATCGCGCATCTTCCCGAGGTGCCAATCGACGAGATCGTGGGCGCGGAGAACAACCTTGAGTACCGCAACAAGGTCGAGCTGACGTTTACGCAAGAGGAGCAGGGCCCCGTGCTTGGCTTTCATCGAGCCGGTCGTTGGGATGAGGTGCTCGAGGTCAACCGTTGCTACCTGATTGGTGATGCGCCGAATGCCGCCAAGGATGCAGTCCAGCGGGGGGCGCAGTCGACGGGGCTCTCGGGCTACGACCAGCGCCTGCATGAAGGCGAATTGCGCAATCTGATCATCCGTCACTCGGCGCGCACAGGCGATCTACGGCTCGCGCTCGTCACGACGGACATCGAGTTGCCGAAGCTTGGCAATCTGATCGACGAGCTCCAAGAGTCCGTACCTGGTTTTGTCGGCTTGCTGCAGACGAAGAACAGCGGCCTCTCCGAGACGACGCAGGGCCATCCAACCGAGATCATCACCGGCCAGGATTGGTATCGCGAAGAGATCCTCGGCCTGACGCTGCACGTGCCGCATAACGGGTTTCTCCAGACGAATACGGCGATGTGCGAGAAGCTCTACGGCATTGCCATTGAGGAGGCCCGACTGACAGGCACCGAGACGGTCTGGGACCTCTACAGCGGGATCGGCTCGATCGGGCTGGCGCTGGCGCGCGACGCTGGTCGAGTCGTCGGGATTGAGATCGTTGAGGATGCAGTCGAGCAGGCGACACAGAACGCTCTGCGGAACAACATCGAGAACGCCGAGTTCGTGGCGGGCGACGTTGCCAAGGCAATCGAGCCGCTGATCGAGGCGGGTGCACCGATGCCGGATCTCGTCGTGATCGATCCGCCGCGAGCGGGACTGACACCGAAGGCCGTCCGGCGCGTGCTCGAGCTTAAGCCCAAGACGATTGTGTACGTGTCCTGCAACCCGACGACGTTGGCTGGCAACGCGGTGCTGTTTACCGACGGCGGCTACGCCCTCGAGGTTGTTCGACCCGTCGATATGTTTCCGCACACGCCGCACGTCGAGTGCGTGGCGCGCTTCGTGCGCACGCCGGCGGCCGACGCGCTCGTCATCGACTAGCCAGGGACTAGTACGGCGGCAGCGCGGAGTACCAGCGCCCGAGTTCCTGGAAGGCTTTCCAGAAGCGGCGCTTGGAGGACTCTTCGTCGAGCGACTCGTCGATGTCGGGCGTGACGAGCGTCTCAATCGTTGGGGTCAACTGCTGGAGCTGGCCAATCAGCTCTGGGTCGATCGGCTCGGCGAGAGGCACCTTGATCAGGTTGATAAAGGCGGCTGTCGCCGGACCCATGCAGACGATGATCTTGGGCTCGGTAATCTGAATTTCGCGCAGCAGGAACATCGCGGGTGCGCCCTTCGCGTCCGAAAGGTCGTCGTCGCTGCGCTTGGCGCAGTTGGTGCCGTAGATCAGCAGTGGATCGATGCCGACGCGCGTCACGCTCTTGAGGATCGCGCCACCGGCACGCCCAAAAAACGCCACGCCTTCCTGCACCTCTGCGGGCTGAGCGCGGGTCTTGAGCAGCATGATGTCGGCGAGCGGGTGGCCCGAGCCAAGCACGGGGGCGGCGAGTGGCTCGATTTCCTCATCACTCTCGGTGATGTCGTCGCTCAGCGCATTCATAGCCCGAATCGCCCGGGCGAGGTACCGCTCATAGATCTGGTCAGGTTCAGCCACGGCGCGTCCCCGATCATTCGGCGTGCAGTGGTTTCCTCCTCTTGCGGAACCACTTACGCGCTTGCAGCGCGAGGATGTTCTTCGGGTGCCGCACGACGCGAGCATCGCCAAGAGCCAGGGCAAGCGAGGCGGGATCGTGGAAAGCGGGCAACTCGAGGCCAGCGGTAAAGAGCCCATCGAGGACGTGAGCATCGGAGCCCGCTCCGGCCGGTAGGCCGAGCCGCGTGGCGAAGGCGAGAGCCTCGTGGTTGAAGCGTTCGCGTGCCAGTCGACCATTGACGACCTCAAGGGCATCAATCAGTGGTGCCATCCGTTCGAGCAGCGGCTCCGACGGGATCGCGTGCATGCTGTCGAATGGGTGCGGCACGTAGATGAAGGCACCCTGAGCGCGCATCGCTTCGACCGTATCGGCGAAGGGCAGGCCAGGGGGGATGTCTTCCTTGAGGTACATGCCAATCACCTCGCCGGTCTGGGTCTTGACCTCGCTCGAGACGGCGATGTGGAGCGGGATTCCATTCGCTTCTACGTGGGCTTTCGCCGCGAAGCCACCCGCGACGGAGTCGTGATCGGTGACGCAGAGCGATCCGAGACCAAGCGCGCGCGCCCGCTCGACGAGTTCGTCGATCCCAATGCCGCAGTCGGGAGAGAAGCACGTGTGGAGGTGAAAATCGCCAAGGATCGGGTCGGCAGGCGCGTGTGGGGACGGTGCTCGCGCGGAGTCGCCGGCGAGCTTGATCATTGCGTTCGCGGCGCGCTTGGCGCCGGTCAGTCCAATCCGCTCGGCGCCTGGAGCAGCATCGTCAACGACGGCCGTGATTGCTGTTTGGGCGTCTCCCACGATGACGACGAGGTCGATCGCGCCTGCACCAATCACACGTCTGATTGCAGCATCGGTGGCCCACGTCATCGTGGGGCCTCCGATCGCGACCGTTCGCGGACCGAGGTCTGTGTGGGCGAGCGCGGACGCCCCACTCTGCTCGAGCGCACGAATTGTGAGTCGACCAGCCAGCTGCTGTGCGGCATTGCGAGCAGTTCCGACCAGGACGACCTCTACGCCCTTGTCGGCAATCGCCTCCGC